>NZ_JBEYYI010000014.1:0-211858 GCF_040645495.1 Nocardia sp. NPDC046763
ACGGGGGGTGTGAGGCCGGAACCAAATTTCAAAATTTGGCACTGACATTCATCGACACACTATTGAGTTCTCAAAGAACACACGCACAAGCAATCGATCCAAATTTGATTGGATGTCCTGCGAGGCAACTTTTCCAGCCTAGCCGCCAGACTCCGCAGAGTCAAGGGCCAACTTTCTGGCTGGCGTGTTCACGTCCGGCGCTCCTCGTCCAACCTCGTATCCGCTTCCGATGATTTCCAGCCTCTGAGCTGGGCTTTTCGGTCCCGGTCGGTGTCCGTGTCGCTCTGACCTGGACTAAGTTACGCGGCGGATAACGCGAGGTCAAATCCGCTGGTCGCGGATGCGTTTACGCTGGTAAAAGGGTTGCTGACCGGGGCGATCGGCGACCTGAGCCAGCGGTTTGTGACCCAGGTCATTTCGATCTTGTTTCGGTATCGGCGAACTGGTCAGTCGGCCGCGCGGCGCACGCCGGCGAAGTTCTTCTTGCCGCGACGCAGCACCAGCCAGCGCCCATGCAGGTAGTCGGCATCGGATGGGGTCCACTCCGGATCGGACACCTTCTCGTTGTTCACCGCGGCGCCGCCCTCGTTGACGGCGCGGCGGGCCGCACTGCGGCCCTCACACAGACCCGAGTCGACCAGCAGATCCACGATGGTGGAGGTTCCGGTCGCCTCGGCGACCTTGCCGTCGACCGCGGACTCGGCCAGGGCCGCCGACAGCGTGGCCTCGTCGAGCTCGCGCAGATCGCCGCGGCCGAACAGGGCCTGACTGGCCAACTGCACCGCATGGGTGTTCGCCTCGCCGTGCACGAGCGTGGTCATCTCGGCCGCCAGGCGCTTCTGGGCCTCGCGGGCAAAGGGGCGCTCGGCGGTCGCCTTCTCGAGCTCGTCCAGTTCCTCGCGGGAGAGGAACGTGAACCAGCGCAGGTAGCGGACCAC
Source organism: Nocardia sp. NPDC046763 (assembly GCF_040645495.1). Classification (NCBI taxonomy): domain Bacteria; kingdom Bacillati; phylum Actinomycetota; class Actinomycetes; order Mycobacteriales; family Nocardiaceae; genus Nocardia; species Nocardia sp. NPDC046763. Next base: position 939 of record NZ_JBEYYI010000014.1, read on the forward strand.
GTCGGCGTCGGCCGTGTTCACGAAGTACTGGTACCAGGCGTAGGGGCTGGTCATCTCCGGGTCCAGCCAGAGGCTGCCGCCGCCGGTGGACTTGCCGAACTTCTTGCCGTCGGCCGAGGTCACCAGCGGGACGGTGAGGGCGTGCACGTGCTCGCCGTCGACGCGACGGTTGAGCTCTACGCCCGCGATGATGTTGCCCCACTGGTCCGAGCCGCCGACCTGCAGCGTGCAGCCGTATTCGCGGCGCAACTGCAGGAAGTCGTTGGCCTGCAACAGCATGTAGCTGAACTCGGTGTAGGACATGCCGTCCGACTCCAGCCGGCGCTTGACGGTGTCGCGGGCCAGCATCACGTTCACCGAGAAGTGCTTGCCGATGTCCCGCAGGAACGAGACCGTGCTCAGCGGGCCGGTCCAGTCCATGTTGTTGGCGATGATCGCCGAGTTCGGGCCGTCCAGATCCACGAAGCGCTCGAGCTGGGAGCGGATGCGGCCGGCCCATTCGGCGACGGTGTCGGTGGAGTTCATGGCGCGCTCGCCGACGTCGCGGGGGTCGCCGATGAGACCGGTCGCGCCACCGGCCAGCACGATCGGGCGGTGGCCCGCGCGCTGGAAGCGCTTGAGTGCCAGCAGGGGAACCAGGTGTCCGGCGTGCAGGCTGGCCGCGGTCGGGTCGAACCCGGCATAGAGGGTGATCGGGCCCTTGGCCGTGGCCGCACGCAGGGCGTCCAGGTCGGTGGACTGCGCGATCAACCCGCGCCAGGTCAGTTCATCGATGATGTCGCCGCTCACGCAGTCCATCTTTCCATTCCGCCTCTCCGCGACTTTTTCGCCCGGCCTTGGTGCCGTCGCCAGAACTGCCTGCGGCCGCCGGTGGAGAGCCGAAAGAATTTTGGCCGTCCCCGACGAGTTACCCCGGTCGCAACGAAATCAGTTGTCGCGTGACATACGAGGAACCCGCCGCCGAGTTTCGTCGGCGACGGGCTGGGGTGGAGCGATTGTTCGGGTCACTTCACCAGGTTGGTGAAGGTGGAGAAGGAGGCGCGGCGCTCGTAGGCGATCCAGGCGAAGACGCCGACCAGGATGAGCGGGAAGATCGCCATGGCCGGGGAGCCGAGGATAAAGGCCTGGGTGGCGGCGGCGCACACCATGGTGATGGACAGGCCCGCCGCGGCGGGGCCGTTCAGGCGGGCAACCAGCAGGCCGATGCCGCCGGAGACCTCGACCAGGCCGGTGAAGTAGCGGAACCAGTCGCCCCAGCCGATCTGGTGGAAGACGCGGACGGCGTCGGCCTGGCCCACGAACTTCGGCAGGCCGGAGGCGACGATGAAGAACAGGCCGAGCACGATCTGCAGGGTCCACAGCACACGGTTGCGGAGCTTGCCCGAGGTGGCGGTGGCGACGACGGTCGGGGTGGCGGCGATGGCGGTCATGTCGGATGTCCTTCCGGGGCTTGTCGGTTCGGTGTCGAACTCGCTTGCTCCCTAGGACGGGGGCCGTCGCGGAAACTCATCGCCGCTCGGCAGAACTTTTTTTGGCTAGGGCTCGAAGGCGGCTTTGAGCGCGGTCAGGTGGACGCGACTGGCGGTGGCGGCGGCCTCGGGATCGCGGGCGCGGATGGCGTCGTAGAGGTGCTCGTGCGCGTCGTGGTCGGTGGCCGGATCGCGCATGGGGCGGATGCGGAGCATGTCGATCATGGCGTGGCGCGAGCGCGGGACGAAGGCGTTGAACAGTTCGAGCAGGATGTCGTTGTGGGCGGCGGCCACGACCGTGCGGTGGAAGGCGGTGTCGGCGTCGACCAATCCCTCGACGGAGTCGCCGCTTTCGGCGCGAGCGGCCAGGGCGCGGAGCATGGCGCGCAGGTCGGCGGGGGTGCGGCGGCGGGCGGCCAGGGCGGCGCCCTCGGCCTCGATGGCGATGCGGGCCTCGATGACGGTGACGATGTCCGAGCGGCGCAGCACCGTGTCCCAGTCCTCGGCGACATCCAGGGCGGTGACGAAAACGCCCGCGCCCTGGCGGCTTTCGAGCACGCCCTTGCCGGCGAGTTCGCGAATGGCCTCGCGGAGCGTGGAGCGGCCGACGCCGAGCTGGGCGGCGAGCGTGGTCTCGCCGGGGAGGCGGTGGCCCAGCTGCCACTCCCCCGCACGAATTCGCGAGAGCAGGACCTCGGCGGCCTGGGCGGCGAGCGGATGCCTCTGTACCTGCGCCACTATTGCTCAGCCTCTCTACTTGTCTGAGGAGTGAATCCCCTCTAGTCTAGTCCACATGCTTCTGGGTGCCCTGCTTCTCCTTCACCGCCGCGGCGGGGTCTGACCGACCGGCACCCCGCTAGCGGGCTCGCTGTGCTGCGCCGGTCACCCCCTCCGACGCGAAAGCGAAATCTCCCGTGAGCACTCCCCCGAGCTGGAATCGTCAACAGTCGTCCGTCATGCCCTCGCATCGGTATCGCGATGTGTACCAGCGGGTTTCGGTGCCGCTGACCGAACGTGCCTGGCCCGCCAACCGGATCACGATCGCACCGCTGTGGGTGCCGGTGGATCTGCGCGACGGCAATCAGGCCCTGGCCGAGCCGATGGATCCCGACCGCAAGCGGCGGTTCTTCGAACTGCTGGTGGCCATGGGCTACAAGGAGATCGAGGTCGGGTACCCGAGCGCCTCGCAGACCGACTTCGATTTCGTGCGGTTGATCGGGGCCGAACGGCTGGCTCCCGAGGACGTCACCATCGTCGTCTTCACCCCCGCGCGCCGGGATCTGATCGAGCGGACCGTGGAATCGGTGCGCGGCATTCCCAACGATGTAGTCATCCACATGTACACCGCCACCGCGCCTACCTGGCGGAATGTGGTACTGGGCAAGACCCGCGAAGAGCTGGCCGAGCTGATCACCGCCGGCGGGCGCGATGTGCTGGAACTGGCCGGGGAAATGCCGAATGTCCGGTTCCAGTTCTCGCCCGAGGTGTTCATGCTGACCGAACCGGATTTCGTGCTGGAGGTCTGCGACCGCATGACGACGCTGTGGGACGCCACGCCCGAGCGGCCGGTGACGCTGAACCTGCCCGCGACGGTCGAGGTGGCGACGCCGAATGTGTACGCCGATCAGATCGAGTACATGCACCGGAACCTGGCACGGCGCGACAGCGTGATCCTGTCGGTGCACCCGCACAATGACCGCGGCACTGGGATCGCGTGCGCGGAGTTGGCGGTGCTGGCCGGGGCGCAGCGGGTCGAGGGGTGTGTGTTCGGCAATGGGGAGCGCACGGGCAATGTCGATCTGGCGACGCTGGCGTTGAATCTGCATGCGCAGGGCGTGGATCCGATGATCGACTTCTCCGATATCGACCAGGTGCGGCGGACCGTGGAGTACTGCACACGGCTGCCGGTGCACGAACGCCATCCCTACGCCGGTGATCTGGTGTACACGGCATATTCGGGAACGCATCAGGACGCGATCAAGAAGGGTTTCGCCGAACATCGCGAGCGGGCGGCCCGGCTGGGCCAGCCCGAACGTGAAATCGCCTGGGAGGTACCGTATCTGCCCATCGACCCGGCCGATGTCGGCCGCTCCTACGACGCGGTGATCCGGGTCAATTCACAGTCCGGCAAGGGTGGGATCGCGTATCTGCTGGAGACCGAGTACGGCCTGGAGTTGCCGCGCCGCCTGCAGATCGACTTCGCCCGCCACGTCCAGCACCACACCGATCGGACCGGGACCGAGGTGTCGGCGCGGACGCTGTGGGAGCTGTTCACCACGACCTACGCCGGGAGCCCGGCCGATTCGGATATCCCCGCCGACGCGACGGCCGAGGACGCCATCGGCCTGCTGGGCCGGCGTGGGTTCTCGGTCGAGGTGCTGTCGGTGACGCATCAGAGCGTGGACCACGCCGGAGTCGATCCGGCCGCCGCCTACCTGGAGTACCGCACGGACGACGGTGTGTCCTGGGCCTTCGGTACCGGTGAAAACTCGGCCCGTGCAACGGTTTCCGCCGTGCTGGCGGCCGGGGAACGGGCGGCCCGGGCGGTACCGCTGAGCGTGTAGCCGCGGCTACCCGACGACGTCGCCCTGGACGGTCCCGCTGCCGGGACCGCCCAGGCGGCGCTCGAGTTCGGCCACCCGGTGTTCGAGTTCGGTGATGCGCTGGCGGAGTTCGGCTTCGGCCGAGGGCGCGGCGGTCGGGCGGGGGCTCGCGGCCATGCGGGCGTCGATCCGGCCGCGGAGGTCATCGGGCGTGGCGCTCTCGCTGATGAGGACCTGCGAGGCCACGCCGGAGCCCTCGGCGACCAGGGCGAGCAACAGGTGTTCGGGGCCGATGTAGTTGTGCTGCAGGCGGATTGCCTCGCGCAGCGACATCTCCAGCACCTTCTTGGAGCGGGGTGTGAAGGGAATGTGCCCGGCGGGGGCGTGATTCTCCTGGACGCCGACCGCCTGGTTCACCCGCTCGCGGAGGCCGGAGAGGTCCAGGCCCACGTCCGCGAGGGCCTGCCCGGCGATCGGATCGCCGCCGTGCAGGATGCCGAGCAGCAGGTGTTCGGTCCCTATCCAGTCGTGCCCGAGCAGGCGGGCCTCCTCCTGGGCCAGCACGATGGCGCGGCGGGCAGTATCGGTGAACCGTTCGAACATGGGCTATTCCACCTAGGGTGAGCTGTCGATCCGTCCACCGTAGTCCTCCGGTCCGCCCGCCGATACGGACTCCGGTGCGCCGCTTGGCGCCCGGCGCGCGAACTGATCCGAACTAGGCGGAACGATCCAGCTTGGGAGCGCGCGGGCTGCGGCGGTAGGCCGACACCGCCGGGGAATCCGGCAGCCACAGGCGCCACGGACGATCGGCGGCCAGGCTCACCCCGACCCGTGGGCCGACGGATACGGCCGCGGGATCGGCAATCTCGGGGCCGAGCTCCAGGCGGATCGGCGCGTCCGGGTCGAAGAGGTGAGTTCCATAGTCGTCCAGGCGAATTCCGAGGGCGCTGCCGACATTGCCGGGGCCACGGGCCAGGTCGGCATCGGTTTTGGCGGCGGGGCGGCGGGTGCGGGCGACATCGTGGCCCGCGATGATCTCGCCCGCCCGGACGAGGACGGCACTGGCGACGCCGTCGGGACCGCTGGTGACGTTCACGCAGGTGTGCATGCCGTAGCTGAAGTAGACGTACAGCACGCCGGGCGGGCCGAACATGATCGCGTTGCGCGGAGTGCGGCCGCGGCCGGAGTGGGCTGCGGGGTCGGGCCACGGGCCGACCGGGTCGCTTCCGTAGGCCTCGGCCTCGACGATGCGCAGGCCCACCGGCCCGGACCAGAGCGTGCTGCCGAGCAGGCGCCGCGCGGCGCGCAGTGGTTCGACGGCAAGCTCTTCGGCACTCACGCCGACCTATTGTTCCGCACGGCCGTCCCGCCCGGAGTGCCGGGACGGCCGTGCGGGGCCGGTTACCGCGTGGCCGGAGCCGAACCGGTGGTCAGAGCCAGGCTGCGACGCCACCGTGGTGCGAGCAGGTGCCGCGGCGGTGCTGGCTGAAGCTGTAGGTGCCGTCCTGGCAGCGGGCGGTAGCTCCGTCCGGGACGGCGGGAGACTCTTCCGGACGCGGCACGCAGGCGCCGTTCACGTTCTCGTATTCGCTGGCGGCGCAGGCGGTGTGGAGCACCGGTGCGGCGACCGCGGGGCCGGCGAGCGCGCTGCTCGCACCGATGAAGGCCGCGGCGGCCCAGGGCAGGATATGTCGCGCCGCACGGCGCTTGGTATAGCCGATCACTACGAAATCCTTTGCAGAATAGCGGTGTCGAAGCGGGAGCGGATGCCCCCGATGAGCGCCGAATAGTACGGGACGGCTATCGCCGCGACCCCGGATTCCTGTCGACCGACCGATTCGGCGACCTATTCGCCGCCACCCTGCTGCTGAATACCGGCCAGTTTGTCCGGATTCACCTGGAAGCGGATGGTTTCGATGTGACCATCGCGAATGTCGTAGGTCAGGGCACCCATACGGTAGTCGCCGATCATGGCCAGGACACCGAGTTCGCCATTGATGTAGGCGGATTCGAAGCGGATGCCCGCGCTGCTCGGTTTGGCGATGGCGCCGAGCATCCAGCGAGCCACATGGTCGGGCCCGTAGAGCGGGCGGCGGGCGGCGGTGACCTTGCCGCCGCCGTCGTTCCACAGCGTCACGTCGGGGGCCAGAAGTTCCATGAGCGCGTTGACATCTCCGCCCTGGGCGGCGGCCATGAACTTCTCGGTGACCTCCGAGCGGATCGAGACATCGGTGTCGAAGCGCGGACGGCGCGAGTGCACGTGGGAGCGGGCGCGGTGGGAGATCTGGCGGACGGTGGCCTCGGGGCGGTCCAGGAAACCGGCGATCTCGGCATGCGAGTAGCCGAAGACCTCGCGCAGCACGAAGACCGCGCGCTCGACCGGGCTCAGGGTTTCGAGAACGACCAGCATGGCGGTCGACACGGTGTCGGCCGTCTCGGCCTCCTCTGCGGCGTCGGCGGTGGTGGTGAGCAGGGGTTCGGGCAGCCACGGCCCGACATAGGTCTCGCGGCTGGCGCGCGCCGAGGTGAGGCGGTTGAGCGCCAGATTGGTGACGGCGCGGACCAGATAGGACTTGGGGTGGGTGACCGTGTCCCGGTCCACCTCGTGCCATTTGATCCAGGCGTCCTGCAGGACGTCCTCGGCGTCGGTGACGGTGCCGAGCATCTGGTACGCGGTGCCGAACAGCAGCCGGCGGTGGGCGACGAACGGATCGATCGAATCGCCCTGCCGGGCAGCGGGTGTGGGCTGGTCGGGCGTGTGGTCCTGCATGGGACTCATACCTACCGGGTCTTACGAAATGAATCCATCTCATGCGATCGTGCGCGTGGCGCGGCCGCCGTTGGCGAGCTGCACCTGCATGTTCATGTGCTTGCTCATCTTGTAGACCGGTACCGGGCTGGCGCTGACCTGCTCCTTGTAGGTGACGGCGGCGCGGCCCTTCAGGTACCAGCGGCGCGGGGTGTCGTCGGCCTTGGTGAACTGGATGACCGCGTCCTTGCGGCCCAGGCTCACCGGCTGGTGGATGTAGCCGAAACGGAAGGGCTTCACGGTCTTTCCGCGCAGCCGGCGGGCCAGGCTGTCGGCGGCGTAGGCGGCGGTGGGCATGCCGCTCTGGCAGGTGCCGTGGAGGACGCCGAAGGGCATGCGCACCGCCGCGGCATCGCCGATGGGCAGGATCTCCGGGTGCGAGACCGAGCGCAGGGTGGTGTCGGTGACGATCAATCCGCGCTCGTCCACGGCGATTCCGGCCTGGGCGGCCAGCGGCGACACCTTCACGCCCGCGGTCCACAGGGTCAGGTCCGAGGCGATCAGGTCGCCGGTGGTCAGGCGCACGGCATCGGGCAGCACCTTGGCGACCTGCACACCGACCTTGCGGAGGATGCCGAGCCGGTCCAGAGCGCGGTTCAGGTGCGCGCGGGCCCCGTCGCCCATCATGTGGCCGGGTTCCTGCGCGCCGATCAGGGTCACGGTCAGGCCGGGGTGCGATTCGGCGATCTCGGTGGCGGCCTCGATACCGGTCAGACCACTGCCGACAACGGTGACAGTGCCTGCGGCAGCGGCGATTTCGGTGAGCCGGTGCGAGAAGCGGCGGGCCTGGCGCGGGTCGTTGAGGGTCCAGGCATGGTGGTCGGCGCCGGGCACGATCGAGGTGTCGGTGGCGCTGCCGAGGGCGTAGATCAGGGTGTCGTAGGGCATGTCGGTGGCGTCGTCGAGAGTGACGACGCGAGCCGCGGCGTCGATGGCGACGGCGGCCGCGCGGTGGAAGACCACGCCCGATCCGGCCAGCAGCTCGGGGATGCGGTGGTCGGCCAGTTCCTGCCCGGCGGCGATCTGGTGCATGCGCAGCCGCTCGGTGAAACGGTCCGAGGGGTTCACCAGCGTGATGCGGGCGTCCAGCTTGCGGGTGCGGCGGGCCAGGCGGATGGCGGCCAGCACGCCGGTGTAGCCGCCGCCGAGGACGACGATTCGGTGAGTATTGGTGGTGGCGTTCATGGTCGGCTCCGTGGGGCTCGTTCCTGCTGGGTCGGGCATGAGACAGGACAGCCCCGCGGAACGTGACAACCCGACGCTGTGAACTGGGTCACAGCGGAACATTCGGACCAGGTCGCCGGTTGGCAGAGGGGTGGCCGGACCCTCCGGCCTGCGGAAACAGCGTTGGAGCGTGAGGTGTGATGGCCGTAGAGGTCGAGATCTGGACCGATATCAACTGCCCGTTCTGCTATCTGGGCAAGCGGCGTTTCGAGGAGGCACTGGAGGCGTTCCCGCATCGGGACGCCGTCACGGTGGTGCACCGGTCCTTCGAACTGGACCCGATGCTGCCCCGGGATCACAGCGACGCGGTGGTCCCGCACATCGCGGAGAAGTACGGCATCAGCGAGGCGCAGGCCGCCGCCAATGAGCGCGGCATCGGCGCGCAGGCCGAGGCGATCGGCCTGCCCTATCTGACCTCGGGGCGGGACTTCGGGAACAGCTTCGACATGCATCGGCTGCTGCACTTCGCGCTCGAAAGGGGCAAGCAGGAGCAGCTGCTGGATGCCTTGTACGCGGCCAACTTCGCCGAGGACGAGCCGCTCTTCGGAGATACCGAACGGCTGGTTCAGGTCGCGGTGTCGGCCGGATTCGACGACGTGGCCGTACGCGAGGTGCTCGCGGATCCCGAGGCCTACGCCGATGCGGTGCGTGCCGACGAGGCCGAGGCCGCCCGGCTCGGCGCGCGCGGCGTGCCGTTCTTCGTGCTCGACCGCAAGTACGGGGTGTCGGGCGCGCAACCGTCGGAGGTGTTCGCGCAGGCGCTGGAACGGGCCTGGAGCGATCACGCGCCGGAGCTCGAGATCGTCGCGGACGGTGAGGCCTGCGGTCCCGACGGTTGTACGCTGCCGCAACGGGATTGAGCGCGGCTAGCGATCGCCGTCGCGAATGATCCGGTGCCCGATAGCCGAGACGTCCCGCAGGTACGTGCTGCGCTCACCGGATCGGAGTCGGAGCAGGTCGTCGGCGATCACGAACCCGTAGGCGACCACCATCAGGACCACGAGCTGTCCCCAGGCCACCCAGGCGATGCCGATCGGCGCGGTGGCCACGACGGCGATCGCGGCGATCAATCGCAGGCCCGGGCGGGGAATGCCCAGGGCCAGCCGGAACAGGCACTGGCCCAGCAGGAACAGAGCCACGCCGCCCGAAAGCGCCAGTGCCGCGGCCGTACTCGCGGGCTGATTGCCGTGCGCGATGGTCATGGAGATGCCGGCCGCCGTCAGGATGATGCCGAGCACCAGCACGAACAGTGAATAGCCGTAGGCGAGTACCGCGGTGCGGATCTGCGCCGGGCCCCGCAGTGCCCGCAGCCGGTGCTCACCGCGCTCGTCGTCGAAGCCGAAATAGGCCCACCACAGCACATATCCGAGGGTGAGGCCGAGGCCCGCGGTCGCGACCAGGCCGACGGTGAGGTCCATACCGGTCAGGTTCGCGCCGATGGCCACCACCGATTCGCCCAGCGCGATGATCACGACCAGACCGTGGCGTTCGCAGAAATGGCTGGGGCGGATGACGAATCCCTCGGTGCGGGCCAGGTACGGCGAAACCACCTGCACCGCGACCGCGATCATCCACAGCACGGCGCGCACCCAGCCCTCGGCGATGCCGCCCGCCAGCACCAGCGCCGCGGACACGGCATTGAGCGGCGCGAGTCGCAGGATCGCGGAGCTCGCCCCTCGGCTGGCCGACGTCGCGAACATGACGCTGTGCACCGTGTTGATCACGAAGTACCCGAGCCCGAAGGCCAGCCCGGAACCCTGGAACGCACTCGGAATCGTGATGGCGATGACGAAGAACCCGAACATGCCGATGAGCAGGAACGTGCGGCGCGACGAGTTGTTCGGGGCGACCTCATTGGTGAGGAACACGTACCCGCTGTACATCCACCAGATGATGGCGAACATGAGTGCCACATGCCCCAGCTCGGACCAGCCGGGATGGCGGGTGAAGGCGTGGGTGAGCTGGGTGATGGTGAAGACGAAGACGAGGTCGAAGAACAGTTCCAGGGTCGAGGCCCGGACCTGTCCGCCCTCCGCCTCGACCTCGTCGGCCGGGCCGGACATTTCGCTGGTCACGTCCTGAGCGTAGAGCCGGCCGGCTCCTGTCGCCGCCTGCGCCTGCCCCGGCCATCGCGCGCTCGGTGCGCTCAGGATCGCGCCAGCCAGGCGATCGGCCGCCCCGATACCGTGACCGCGGCGACCACGCGTAGCTCGGCGGCCGCGGCCAGCTCGGGGGCGCATTCGATGCCCACCCGCGCCCATCGCAAGGGCGTAACGGGTGCCGTTGCGAGGTTCGAGCGGGCGGGATGGACGATCGAACCCGTTCCGGCCGGGGCGAATTCGACGATCGCGACGCCGTCGGGGGCGAGCAGTTCCCGGGCCCGCCGCAGCACTCGCACCGGATCGCCGCCGATCCCGAGAATGCCGTCGGCGAGGATGGCGTACGACCACCGCCCGGTGCCGGGGAGCTGGGCGAAAAGGTCGCGATGGAGCGCGGGTACGCCCCGGAATCGGGCGGCGGCCACCGCCATCGGTGACAGATCCACACTCAACGCGGCGACGCCTTGCCGCAGCAGCCGATCGGCGCGCCGTCCCGAGCCGCAGGCCAGGTCGAGGGTCGGACCGTCGCAGCAGCAGATCAGCACTCGATCGAACCGCTCCGCCGCGGCCGCCCGCGTCATGGACCGCCCGGCCAGCCACTGCCGCCCACGCCCCGGCACGGCCCCGAGCCCGCGTCGCGAACCTCGGCGCGCGCCACCCAGCTCTCCGGGTTCCGCCCCGACAGCGTCATATCCCGCCCCCGATCCGGCAGGAAATTCGTTGCCGGGCAAGGCAATCACTGGGGCACGGCGCCTGTTCACCGAAGGCGGGTACTGCGCCGCCGACCCGTTCCCTCGCGCGCCTCGGCCGTGTCCGTAATGCTCGCCCGGTGATCGGTCCGGGCCCGAGCGGGTTCCGGGTGCGTCGGATCCACACTCGCGATGGCCTGCGGAGTCCGGCCTGTCGGGCGCGGGGTTCATGGTTTCGACGGTAGGTCCGTGGGAGCGTTCGAGCCGGTCACCGGTGGTGACGAAACTGTGACGGCGACCGCGGAAATGGCCCGGACCAGGTGATTCACGGTTCGACGCCGCCTAGGGTGGGGAGATGCGGATTCTGGTGGCGGATGACGATCCCGTGGTGCGCGAGGTGGTGCGGCGGTATCTGGAGCGGGACGGGCTCGAAGTGGTCGAGACCGCGGACGGGCCTGCGACCGCGGCCGTGCTGGCCCGGAACGAGATCGATCTGGCGGTGCTGGATGTGATGATGCCGCGGCCGGACGGGATCGATCTGACGCGGGCCGTGCGGGCGGGGGCGCATCCGGAGACGCCGATCATTCTGCTGACCGCGCTCGGCGAGGAGGACGACCGCGTGGTCGGGTTGCAGGCGGGGGCGGACGACTACGTGACCAAGCCGTTCAGTCCGCGCGAGCTGGCGCTGCGGGTGGCGTCGGTGCTGCGGCGCACGCATCCGCAGCCGGTGGCCGACGAGGTGCTGCGCGGAGACGGGGTGGAGTTGAACCGGGCGGCGCGGACCGTGGTGGCGGGCGGGACGCCGGTCGAATTGACCGCGCGCGAATTCGATCTGCTGGCCTTCCTGCTCGCGCATCAGCGGCGCGTCTTCAGCCGGCAGGAGTTGCTGGCCGAGGTGTGGGGCTGGAACTTCGGTGACCTGTCCACGGTCACCGTGCACGTCAAGCGGTTGCGCGCCAAACTGGGCGCCGCACATCGGATCGAGACGGTGTGGGGTCGCGGATATGCCTGGGGCCGCGCCGATCTCGGCACCGATCCAGGAAGCGAGGAGGTGTCCGGTGCCGACTGATACACCCGGGCTGATCGGGTACGCGCTGGCAGGCACGCTGCCGGTGGTGGTGGTCGGCGCACTGCTGCTGCGCTACACCCGCAATCGCGCGATGACCACGAGCATGGCCGTGCTGGTGCTGATACCGACGCTCGCCACCCTGTGCGGGGTGGTGGCGGTGAGCGGGCTCATGTTCGGGGCCGAATTCGAGCGCACCGCAGTGGTATTGGCCGTCGTCACCGCCGTCACCGTGCCCGCGGCGATTCTGCTCGGCCGCGAGCAGGCCCGTGCCACGGTGTGGGAGCGCGAGATGCTCGAGCAGGAGCGCGCGGCGGAACGGTCGCGGCGCGAGCTGGTGGCCTGGGTCAGCCACGATCTGCGCACCCCGCTGGCGGGGATTCGCGCCATGGGCGAGGCGCTGCTGGACGGGGTGGTGTCCCGTCCCGAGGATGTACAGCGGTACGCGGACCAGATTGTGCGCGAGACGAATCGACTCTCCGCGATGGTGGACGACCTGTTCGAGATGTCGAAGATCAATTCGGGAGCGCTGCGGCTGCAGATGGAGCCGGTGGATCTGCGCGAGCTCATCGACGAAGTGCTGGCGGCCAACCGGCCGACGGCCGAACGCGCCCGGATCACCCTGGCCGCAACGCAACCCGAGGACAAGATCGTGGTGGCGGGCAGCGATCGGGCGCTGGGCCGGGTGCTGACCAACCTGGTCGCCAATGCCATCGCGCACACCCCGCCCGGCGGGCGCATCGACATCTCGGCGGGCGCCGACGACGGGCACGCCTGGACCCGGGTCGACGACACCGGGCCCGGTATCTCCGAGGCCGATCTGCCGCGCATCTTCGAAGTCGCGTACCGCGGCAGCTCCGCCCGCTCCCCCGGCGCGGCCGAACTCGGCAGCAGCAGCGGCATGGGATTGGCCATTGCCGCCGGGCTGGTGGCGGCGCACCACGGGGACATCACCGCGCAGAATCGTTCCGACGGTGCGCGATTCGAGGTCCGGCTGCCACTGCTGACGACCGCCGGGCGGTGAACAGCAGGTACACGGCCACCCCCGCCCACACCACGGCGAGCGCGACCAGCAGACCGACGGTGTAGTCACGGTCCAGGATGGTGGCGTTGCCGGGGACCGCGCCCTCGCGGCCGAGGACCGGGACGGCGATGAGGATCAGGGCCAGGCTGATGAACGCGCCCACGGCGTAGGCGGGCCACCAGCGGGCGGGGAGCACGAGGCGGCCGAGCGCGCCGGCGAGGGCCGCGGCCGGGCCGAAGACCAGGTTCTCGGCGAGGATGACGCCGATGAACCAGACCGCGACCGAGCGCAGGTCCGGGGTGCTCATCTGCAGCAGCAGTTCGACGCCGTACGCGGCCAGGCCGATGCCCAGCGCGCCCAGCAGGATTCGTGTGATCGTCATGACAGTTCCTCGATCGATTTCAGCCATTTGGTCTGCAGGACGCCCGGGCGGCTGGGAGCGATGAGGCGGCAGGGGTAACCGTGGTCGAGGGCCAGGTCTTCGCCATTGAGGCGCAGGGCGATCAGCGTGGCGGCATCCACCACGTGGGTGCGAGGCAGGATGGACGAACCGTAGATGCCGGTCATCTCCAGGGACACGAAACGCACGTCGCCGCCGCCATATTCGCCCACCCGGGCCAGCAGGTCGCGCAGACGGACGCCGGACCAGCGGGCCTGCGCGCTCCAGCCTTCCACGCAGGCGATGGGCAGCGCGCTGTCGGTCTGCGGCAGGGCCTCCAGTTCGGCGCGGGAGAAACCGCGTTCGCGGCCACCGACTTTCACCGACAGCGTGTACCGCGGTGAGCCGGCGGTCTCGGTGACTCCAGCGGCTGCGGCAGTCCGGTTGATCGGAACACCTTGCGGGCCTTCGCCACTACGCGGCGCGAGCAGGGAGACCCAGCGCAGGAACGGGATCGACTGCCCCGCCACTGCCGGGCCCGCCACGACCGCGCCGAGTCCGGCCGCGGCGAGCACCGCGCGCCGCGAAACACCCGACTGCGCGTGTTCCGATTCCTCGGTCGCATCGGCATCCGCGACGGGGTCGTCGATCCGCCGCGAAAGCGCTTGCCGCACAATGGGAAGCTTGACCGCCAGATGCACAATGACCGATCCGAAGGCCACGTAGGCCATGGCGTGATGCGTGACGGTGAAGAAGAACTTCCACGGGTACAACTGCGCGGTATTGAACAGTCCGGTCACGATCTGGAACAGCACCGCGCCGATGAGTACCGCCACCGACATGCGTTCCAGCGCGTCCGGAATCCCCCGGCGCAGCGACGGTTTGATGAAGAACCGCGGGTACACCGACCAGAACTTCACCAGCAGCAGCGGGATCATCATGACCCCGACCGTCACGTGCGTGCCCTGCGTGAGCCGGTACAGCCACACCGGATGCGCGGGCCACCAGAACCAGTCCGGCGGATGCTGGATCAGGTGGCTGATCAGGCCGGTCACGAACAGGATGGTGATGCCGACGCCGAGGGCAATGCCCGTCCGCGCGGCCACGGCCGTGGAGCGGGCGGGACTCAGCCGATCGGAAAGCGCAGGCGGCAGCAACAGTTGGAGCGGCCCGGCCCCCTCGATCCGGCCGGGCCCTGCGACCGGGTCGGGCTGGGCCGTCCCGCCCGGCTGGGCCGTCCCGCCGGGTTGAGGTGTCCCGCCGGACTGGGCTGCCCCACCGGGTTGAGATGTCCCGCTGGACTGGTCCGTCTCGCCGGGCCGAGCTGTCGCGTTCGACTGGTCTTTTCCGCCGGATCGGACTGGCCCGCCGGGCAGTGCGGGTTGATCGGGCAGTGCGGTGTGTTCTGACATGGCGTCCGCGGCGGGGCCGGTTCGGGGCCCGCCGCGGGCTCCTTTCGAGGCTCGAATCTCAGAGTGGAACGGGGGTTTTCGCGGTCACCAGATCGGTGACCGCGCGCGCGAAGCGACCCCGGGACACGGCCGCCACGGAGACGGCGTCGGGGTAGGTGTCCACGTCGGTGAGGGTGGGCAGGGAGTGCACCCGGAACCCGCTGTGGCGCAGTGCGGTTGCGGTGAGCTCGCCGGTGCGGGAGGTCGACATGGGGACGTCGCTGAGCAGGTGCGCCGGGCGCGGCTCGGGGAGACCGAGAGCCCACCAGCCGCCGTCCGCCGCGGGACCGAGGACGGTGTCGCCGGTGGCCACCAGGCGCGCGGCCGAGCGGTTCAGCAGGTCCGCGTCGGCCTGCGGGGTGTCCATGCCGACCTGCAGCACCGGGACACCGAACTCGGCGGCATCGACGTGGGCGTTGGCGAGGCGTTCGCCGAAGCTGTCGCCGCGCTGCGGCACCACGGTCACCTCCCGCAGGGCGGCGGCCAGTTCGACCGAACGCTCGGCGCGGTCGAGGTCGCCTGTCCAGGCGACGACGCTGTGCCGGATGCCGCTCTCGCGCACCGCGTCCAGGGTGTCGAGCAGGGCGCAGGCCGCCAGATAGGCGGCGTCGACCGGTGAGAACGGCGGTGTGAGACGGGTTTTGGCGAATCCGGGGATGGGCGATTTGGCCATCACCAGCATGGTGGCGGGGACATCGGTCGGGTTCATCGCACGCTCCAGAAGTCTCGGGCGGCACGCACGGTGCCGAGCCAGGAACCGGAGACCTTGGACTCGCCGTGAGTCCGCGGCCGATAGGTGATGTCACGCTCCAGCACCAGCCAGCCCGCGCGGGCCGCGCCGGTGAGCAGGGCCAGCGGATAGCCGGACCGGGCATGCAGGTGTCCGAGCGCCTGCAGGCGGTCGCGACGGGCCACCCGCATGGCGCCGATATCGTGCACCCGCAGGCCGTAGCGGCGGCGCAGCCGGAAGGCGAAGGCCCAGTTGCCAATTCGCGCGTGTAGGGGTAGTGCGCCGGGTACCGCGGCACGGCGGCGGCCGACCACCATGTCGACGCCGGGGCTGAATTCGGCCACCAGCCGGGGCAGTTCGCCGGGATCGAGGGAGCCGTCGCCGTCCAGGACGGCGACCAGTTCGGTGCGGGCGGCGCCGACGCCGGCATGCACGGCGCTGCCGTAGCCGGGGGTCGATTCGGTCACCACGGTCGCTCCGGCGGCACGCGCGACCTCGGCGGTGCCGTCGGTGGAGCCGTTGTCCACCACGATCACCCGGTAGCCCACCGGAATTGCTGATAGTACGCCGGGAAGCGCTTCCGCTTCGTCCCGGCAAGGGATCACCACCGTGACCGCGGGTACGGAGTCCAATTCGGTCATGGCCTCGACCGTACGGCCAACCGGCGTCTTCCGACCCCGGGACACGCATGACGAAAGTATGACAAGAGCAGTAGAAATGGTGATCCGGACAGTTCCGGCGGGTTTCGGGGCCTAGGGTTTCCGCCATGGCGAACGCTTCCGCGACCCGGGTCGCGCGCTACGTCTCCACCCGTGTCGACGGCTACTGGGCGCTCGCGGCTCTGCTGTTGGTCCTCGTCGCCTTTCTGGTTCCGCGAATCGAGGGCAAACCCTGGCGGGACCGGCTCTACGCCGGGGCCGCGCCGATCTTCGGTGGCTGGCTGCCGCATGTGGGGTGGGGCACGGTGCCGGCCGTCGCCCTGGCCGCGGCCGTGGTGCGCTTCGGCCCGGACCTGGCGCGGCGGCTGTCCTGGGGACGGCTGCTGCTGGCGACGTGGGCGACGGCGGCGGCGTGGGCGTTCGCGCTGGCCATGGTGGACGGCTGGCAGCGCGGCTTCGCCGGCCGGCTCACCACCCGCGACGAGTACCTGCACGAGGTCGGCGGAGTGCACGACATCGGAGCCATGCTGCGCGGATTCTCCGGGCGCATCCTGGATTTCCAGCCCGATTCGTGGACGACCCACGTGTCCGGGCATCCGCCGGGCGCACTGCTGGTGTTCGTACTGCTGGACCGGATCGGACTGGGCGGCGGGGCCTGGGCGGGACTGCTGTGCGTGCTGGTCGGGACCAGTGCCGCGGCGGCGGTGCCGTTCGCCATCCGGGCGCTGGGGTCCGAGCATCGGGCCCGGGCCGCAACGCCTTTCCTCGCGCTCATGCCCGCGGTCATCTGGATCGCGGTCTCCGCGGACGGGCTCTTCGCCGGGGTGGGCGCCTGGGCGGTGGCATTGCTGGCGTCGGCGACCCGGCTGGAGCGGGGCTGGGTCCGGCTCGCACTGGCGTCCGGAGTGCTGTTCGGGTTCACCCTCTTCCTGAATTACGGCTTGGTGCTCATGGTGATTCCGGCCGCGGCGGTGCTGCTGGCCCGGTCGCCGCGGCCCGCGCTGCCGGCGCTCGCGGGTGCGCTCGCGGTGGTGGGAGTCTTCGCGGCGGCGGGATTCTGGTGGCTCACCGGCTATCACCTCGTGGTACAGCGCTACTACCAGGGCATTGCCAGCGAGCGACCCTACTCGTACTGGGTTTGGGGCAATCTCGCGGCGACGGTGTGCGCGGTGGGGCTGGCCACCGCCGCCGCGAGCAGCCGGGTGCTGATCGAGCTGAAGATCCTGCCGGTACAGCCATGGCGGAACTGGCTCTCGCGCTGGCGCTCCCACGTCGATCCGGCGGCGCTACTGGCCGCCGCCGGGATCACCGCCATCCTCATCGCGGACATCAGCGGGCTCAGCAAGGCCGAGACCGAACGCATCTGGCTGCCGTTCGATGTGTGGGCGCTGTCGGCGACCGCGCTGCTCCCCCGCCACAGCACACGCTTCTGGCTCGTCGTGCAGGCGGCGGGGGCACTGCTCGTCAACCACCTGATCCTGACGAATTGGTAATCGCCGCAGCCGAATTCACCGCCAGGTGGGGGCTCCGTTCCCGGAGACCGAGCGCAACGGCGCGGTCGCGAACTCGGCGAGCCCCAGGCTCGGCGTGACGGCGGCGACGAAACCCAGTGAGCGGCGGGCACGTTCGGGACTCGCCACGATGTGGCGGACGTCGCCGGCACGGTAGTCGCCGGTCACCACGGGCTGTTTGCCGCCGTAGGCACGGGCCAGCGTGGCGGCCACCTCGCCGATGGCGATCGGGGTGCCCGAGGCGATATTGAGCGGGGTGAACGCGCCCAGCGGGTGTTCGAGTGCGGCGACATTGGCCTCCGCGATGTCGCGGACGTGGATGAAATCACGGGCCTGCGTGCCGTCTTCGAACACGCGCGGGGCCTCACCGGCCTCGAGTGCGGAGCGGAAGATGGCCGCAACCCCGGAATACGGTGTGTCCCTGGGCATATCGGGTCCGTACACATTGTGGTACCGCAGCGCGGTGACGGTCCCGCCGGTGGCCGCGGCCCAGGCGATGGCGTAGTGCTCCTGCGCCACCTTGGACGCGGCGTAGAGGCTGCGCGGACGCAGGGGCGCGTCCTCGTCGATGGGCGTCCAGGCGAGAGGGCGGCCGTCGGGGCCGCGGTGGTCGAATCGGCCGTTGTCGAGATCGGTGCGGGTGCGCGGGGCCGGCTCGGCGGGCACGCCCGCGGAATCGACGTAGCGGCCCTCGCCATAGACCACCATCGAGGAGGCCAGCACCAGGTGGCGGCAGCGGGCGCGGTCCATGGCCGCGAGCAGCACGGCGGTGCCGAGGTCGTTGTGGCTGGCATAGGCCGGGGCGTCCTGGGCGCTGACGCCCGCGCCGACCACGGCGGCCTGATGACAGACGACGTCGACGCCGTGCAGGAGCTCGCCGAGGGCGTCCGGGTCCCGCACGTCCACCCGGGCGATGCCGGGCGGGGGCAGGGCGGCGGATCCGTGGGCGGCGGCGAGCATGAAGTCGGCCGCGACCACCTCGTGTCCGGCGGCCAGTGCCGCGCGGTGAATGTGCGAGCCGATGAATCCGGCTGCGCCGGTCAGGAGTACACGCATGCGGCGATTCTGGACGGCCCGCCGCCGGAATGCGCCCGGACCGGCCGACCTCGCGTGATTCGTCACGATTTGGTCAGCGTAATCGGTCAGATACGGCCAGATCGCCATGTCAGAAAACGACACGCAGCGGGGTCTTGCCCCGGAGCCCCGGATGGGCGCACAATTCATCGCGTAGTGAATTCAACACTCGATGAATTGAGGGTGACCCCGTGACGGCACCAGCGACGACAACCGACGCCATCGCCATCGAGCACCTGGAAGTGCGGCGCGGCGGGAATCAGGTTCTGCAGAACATCTCCCTGACCGTTCCCCGGGGCAGCATCACCGGACTGCTGGGACCGTCGGGGTGCGGGAAGACGACGCTCATGCGCAGCATCGTCGGGACACAGATCATCGAATCCGGGTCGGTGTCCGTGCTCGGCGAGGAGGCCGGATCGCGCGGGCTGCGGCGGCGGGTCGGGTACGTGACCCAGGAGCCGAGCATCTACGACGACCTCACCGTGGCCGACAATGTCGCGTATTTCGGTGCGCTGTACGGGGCGTCGTCCGCCGAGGTCGAAACGGCCCTGGCCGCCGTGGGTTTGGGCAGTCATGCCGGGCATCGCGGCAACGAGCTTTCCGGCGGTCAGCGCACCCGCGTGTCCCTGGCCTGCGCGCTGGTGGCAGATCCCGAGCTGCTGGTACTGGACGAGCCGACGGTCGGCCTGGACCCGGTGCTGCGCGCCGACCTGTGGGAGCAGTTCCAGGCGCTCGCGAAACAGGGCCGGACACTGCTGGTTTCGAGCCACGTCATGGACGAGGCCGAGCACTGCGACCGGCTGTTGCTCATGCGCGAGGGCCGGCTGCTGGCCCAGCTCACACCCGCCGAATTACGTTCCGACACAGGCGAATCCAGTCTGGAGAACGCCTTCCTCAAGCTGATCCGGATGGGAGAAGAGCTGTGACCGCGACCCTTTCACGCCCCGCGGGCCCACGGCCGCTGGGCTGCTACACCGCCACCACCGTGCGCATCCTGCGCCAGTTGCGCGCCGACAAGCGCACGGTCGCCATGATCGTGCTGGTGCCCGCGCTGCTCATGACACTGCTGTATTTCGTGTACAAGAACTATCCGACCATCCCGCATGCGCCGCGGCTGTTCGACCGGGTCGGCATCACCATGCTCGGCATCCTGCCGTTCGTGGTCATGTTCCTCATCACCGCCATCGCCATGCAGCGCGAACGAGTTTCGGGCACGCTGGAGCGGCTCATGACCACGCCGCTGTCCAAACTGGATCTGCTGGCCGGGTACGGCACCGCGTTCTCCATCGCGGCCGCGGTGCAGGCCGCGGTGGCCTGCCTGGTGGCGTTCTGGCTGCTCGGGTTGCAAGCGGCGGGCAGTCCGGGACTGGTCGTGCTCATCGCCGTGATCGACGCGGTGCTGGGCGTGGCGCTGGGCCTGCTGGCAAGCGCGTTCGCGCGCACCGAGTTTCAAGCCGTACAGTTCATGCCCGTGATCGTGCTGCCGCAGTTCTTCCTGTGCGGCCTGCTGGTGCCGCGTGGGCAGCTGCCGAGCTGGCTGGAGGCGATCAGCAATGTGCTGCCGCTCAGCTACGCCGTCGACGCGCTGGAGCAGGTGTCCACGCACACCGGAGCCACCGGGCAGATGTGGCGGGATGTGCTGATCGTGGCCGCCTTCGCCGCCGTCGCACTGGGATTGGGCGCCGCCACCCTACGCCGGCGCACCGCATGACCGGGAGACACGCGGCGTGAGCGGAGGCAACGGGATCCGCAGCGGACGGCGTCCGGGCAATTCCGGCACCCGGGAGGCGATTCTGGACGCCGCCCGGGTGCGCTTCGCCGAAGTCGGATTCGACCGGGCCTCCATCCGCTCCATCGCCACCGCGGCCGGAGTGGATCCCGCACTGGTACACCACTACTTCGGCACCAAACACCAATTGTTCGCCGCCGCCCTGCAACTCCCCGTCGATCCCCAGACCATCCTCGCCGGCTTCGCCGCAGTCCCGGTGGAAAACCTGGGCGAGCACATCATTCGCACCGTCGTCGGCATCTGGGACTCCCCCGTCGGCATGCCCGCCGTGGCCGCCATCCGCAGCCTCCTCGCCAGCGACGACCCCACCCTGGCCCGCACCTTCCTGCTGGAGGTGGTGCTGAAAGAGATTCGCCCCCTGGTCGATTCGCCGCCCGGCACCGGCGCCCAGCGTGCCGCCCTCGCCGCCTCGCAGCTGGCGGGCCTCCTCGTCACCCGCAAGATTCTCCGGCTGGAACCCATCGCCTCCATGACCATCGAGGACCTGGCCACCAACGTCGGTCCGACCCTGCAGCGCTATTTCACCGGCGACCTGCCCCAACACGACTGAGCACCGAGACCTCCGGTGGCCGCCGACGCCACCGGAGGTCTCGGCGTACTCAGGCCTTGCGGCCGATTCCGGCCCAGTACCAGGCGCTTTCGGCATCGGCGACAGGGGTCGGGCGGTCGGTGAGTTCGGGACGCCAGGCGGCGACAGGGACGAGACCCGGGTCGGTGAGGGTGGTGCCGGCGAACAGTTCGGCGGTGTCGGACTTGCTGCGGGGTTCGAAGGGGATTCCCGAGGCTTCGGCGGCGGCCTTGACGCCGGCCATGGCTTCGGGCGCGAAATCGGCTGTGGGGTGGGTGAGTACGACGTAGCTGCCGGAGGGGACCGCGTCCAGCAGGGTGGCGATGATGTCGTACGGGTGGTCACTGTCGCGGAAGTACATCATGATCGCGATCAGCATGATCGCGACCGGTTCGGACAGGTCGAGGGTCTCGGCCAGGTCCGGGTGGTCCAAGATCGAGCGGGGATCGTGCAGGTCCGCGTGGATGAAGCGGGTACGGCCCTGCGGGGTGCTCGCCATCAGCGCCCGTGCGTGGGCCAGCACGATCGGATCCTTGTCGACGTAGACGATCCGCGCCCCGGGGTCCAGGGCCTGCGCGACCTCGTGGGTGTTGCCCGCGGTCGGGATGCCCGTGCCGATATCGAGGAACTGGGTAATCCCGGCCTCGGCGACCAGATAGCGCACCGCCCTCGCCAGAAACGCGCGATTGGCGCGGGCCATGGTCTTGATGGTGGGCACATGTTCGGCGATAGCGTCGCCCAGCGCCCGGTCGGCCGAGTAGTTCTCCTTGCCGCCGAGCCAGTAGTCGTAGACGCGGGCTTCGTGGGCGACGGTGGTGTCGATTTTGATCGGCAGATGTCCGTCGAAGGGACTGTCGGACATGGACTCTCTGTTCTCGTCGAGACGCTAGGGCGCGTCGGAGGGTTGGGCACTGCGGAGTCGATCGAGGAAATCGCCCGTGCGCGCGGGCGGCGCGGCGCACACGCACAGCCGGTCCCAGACCTCGTTGAAACGATCCAGGTCACCGCGCTTGTCGAGGAACAGCATGCCGTTCGGATGCTCCAGATGGGCGATGTCGCCGAATTCCGGGGCCGCGAACCGCAGCAGGGTGAACGCGGAACCACTGATGGCGGGGCCGCCCACGTGGTCGGGCAGCACCTGCACCGTGATGTTGGGCCGCGCCGACAGCTCGGCGAGGTGCTCCAATTGCCCCTGCCAGACCTCGAATCCGCCGAGGGGGCGGCGCAGGGCGGCCTCCTCGATGACGAGCCAGACCCGTGGGGAATCGACGCGATCGAGCAGCTGCTGGCGGCGGACCAGCTGCTCGACGCGCCGGTGGATGTCGATCGCCGAGGCACAGTGGGCGAGCGCGAGCACAGTGTGCGCATAGGACGGGGTCCGCGCCAGATCGGGAACCAGACATGGTGCGTAGCAACGGATCAGGGAGGAGGCGTCCTCGAGCGCCAGATAGGTTTCCGCGCGCGCCTTGGTCAGATCCGCGCCCACCTGCCACCGCCCGATCGCGTTCGCCCGGTTCGCCATCCGCAGCAGATCCGCCTGGAGATCGCCGTCGTCGACGCCGTACCTGGTCAGCAGGTCCTCGATGTCCATCGCGCGGAACGTCACCCGGCCCGCCTCCAGCCGGCTGATCTTCGAATGCGAAGCGCGGATGGCCCGGCCGGCCGATTCGCCGCTGATACCGGCCTCCTCCCGCAATCTCCGCAAGCGCAGCCCGACCGCCCGCCGCAGCAGCGCCGGATCCTCCTCCGCATCAGCCTCATCACCGGACACCGTACCGACGACATCGTTGATCACTAGCACTCCCGTCGGCATAGGCATCGCGTATCAGAGTGTGCCACAACGAATTCCATCTCACCTGTCGAGCCGCAGCAGGTACCCTGAGCGGGGACGTACGTCGCGGGCCCGGCCACAGGCACACCGACCCGTTGCGGCATCCACCCCGGATGTTGCTGCGTGACAGGGCTGTACGGCGTGCGATACCGCGGCGCGGTGGCAGCGGCAACGAGTGCGAGCACCGTGACGAGCAAGGCCAGGCCCGTCGCCACGAACAGCAGCCACGCACCGACCCCGAGATCACCGAATCCGACCGGGCCGAAGTGGCCGCTCGCGAAAGGAGGCGGTGGGAGTGGGTGACTCAGTTCTGGGTGAGGAAGAGGGTGTGTTCGTCGTCGGAGACGTCGCGGGCCTCGTCGACGAGGAGGACCGGGATGCCGTTGTCGACCGGGTAGGCGCGGCGCAGGCGGGGGTTGTAGAGCACGGTGTCACCGGTGGCGGTGTGGACCAGCTGCAGGGGGCCCTTGTCCTGCGGGCAGGCGAGCAGGCTCAGCAGGGTGGGGTCCAGGTTTTCCTCCGACATGTCCGACAACCTACCGGTCGGCGGGAGTGGGAGGGGAATCGGCGGGGCGACGGAAGCTGATGTGGCGATGGCCGAAGTAGCTGGCCACCGCGACCAGGCCCATGACCACCACGGCGGCCGGTTTGGCGGGGACGCGCAGCAGGGAGACGGCCAGTTGCAGCAGCACCATGTTCAGCACCATGCCAACGGCGTTCACGCCGACGAAGGCCACGAAGTCGCGCAGTAGGTGGCCACGTACCCGGAACACCAGGGTGCGGTGCAGGACGAAGGCCACCACCATGCTGACCGCGTAGGCCAGCGCCACCGACAGCGCCGCGGCCACGTCCTTGGACACCACGCCGCCGAGGACGGTCAGCCATACGATGGTGAGCACCATGCCCATCAGCGTGTTGAAGCCGCCGACCAGGGCGAAGGCGACCTCCTGCCGGCGCACCAGCCGGAGCAGCGGACCGGCCGGTGCGGTCTCGGCGGGCGCGGCTCCGTGCTTCGAGGGGCGCGTCTCGGTCACTTGGCGGTGCCCACCAGTTCGCGGTCCGGGTCGTCGTCGAGCTGTTCGGCCACAGGCGCGTCCTGGCCGCGACGACGCGAGCGAACGTACAACCACTGGAGCAGCCCGAGGCCGACGAGTCCGGCCGCGGCACCGCCGATTCCGATCTTCCAGCCTGGCGGCCGCCAGCTCACCTCCAGCACGGCTTTGTCGGTGCCGGCCGGAATGTCCACGGCCACGAAGACTTTCGCGACGGTGTGGAACGGGACGGTCTTGCCGTTGAGAGTGACGCGGTAGCCGGGCCAGCCCAGGCGCGCGAAGGTGACGCGGCCGCCGGTCTCCGAGGAGACCTGCACACGGCTGGTGGTGTCGGTCTCGTCGAGCGAGGTGGCGGTGGCATCGTGGGCGTCGCCGACGCGGCCGTTGACCGTGGAGATCGGGCCGTTGTCGCGCTCGAGCACCCAGATGTACTTCTCGTGCCCGGGCACGTCGACGAAGTGCCAGCCCTCCGGGGCGGGTTGGTCGCCGGCGTCGGGGAACATGGCCTTCTGCAGCACGACCCGGTCGATCAGCATGAGGTCGGCGAGGGTGCGGCCGGTGGTCGGCTCGGCGCTGAACAGCCGGCGGTAGGCGTCGGGGCAGACGCTGGAGTCCCAGCGCATGCAGAGCATTTCGCCGAAGTAGAAGTGCCCGTTGGGCGTATAGCCGTTGACGTAGTCCTCTTGCAGGTCCTTGGCGTAGTTGCCCCACACCAGCGACCCGTAGGCGCCCTGCAGGTTCTTGTCGGCGGGCTGCAGCAGGCCACGGTCGGAGAGCTGGAGGGTGGTGCCGGCCTGGAACTTCGGGAAGGCCGCCATGGCCTCGTTGCGGTCGGCGGGCAGGTTCCACGACATGGGCGTGGGCTGCACCCACCACACCTGGAACCAGGCGATCGGCACCATGGCGGCGATGACCAGGGCGGTGGCCCCGGTGGCGCCGCGGGTGCGGCCCAGCCAGACCGCGCCGAACCCGAGGGCGATCACCACGGCGGCCGAGCCCAGGTGCCACAGCACGTCGTGCGGGTCGGCGGAGAAGGTGCGCACCCACAGCGCCAGGACCAGCACCAGCGCCGAGATGATCCGCGTGTTGCGGTCCCGCAGCGTGGCGAAGCGCCCCAGCAGCACGCACACCAGCACGAGCAGACCCAGCGCCAGCATCGGCAGCACACGCGCGGGCCAGCGCAGCGGGCCGACAGTGCCGGGCCCGGCGGTCCACATGAGCGCCATCAGTGCGAACAGGGCAATCGCCACGAACTGCTTCCAGTGTTTCTGCGCCGCTTTCCAATCCACGAACGCCAGCGCCGGGATCAGGAACCAGGCGATGTAGGTCATGGGCAACGGCTGCACGTAACCCCACCACGAGGTGAACGCCGGCATGGTGGTCGGCAGGCTGGCATTCAGCGACTCGGACCACGGCACGGTCAGGAACTGGTCGTTATTGATCTGCGAATTGCCGCGCCAGCTCACCTGCGCCGACAGCATCGAGGGCAGGAAGGTCAGCAGACCCGCCGCGCCCGCGCAGGCCGCTGCGGCGGCCAGGCGCAGCAGCGGGCCGAACGCGACGCGCCACTGCGGCCAGGTCCGCGGCCCCCGGCACACCAGGTAGCCGACGGCCACCGCGGCCAGCATGAGCACGGCCTCGACCGCGGGGAACACGTATTGCACCGAGATCGCCAGGTACAGGTACACGAAGACCGGGATCGGACCGCCCTGGCCGCGCAGGTAGCGCTCCGAGGACGCCCAGGCGTGGATCATCCACGCGGTGCCGGCCATGGCGGTGAACCAGCTGGCCGAGTCGAAGAACAGGAAGAAACCGGTGAACGGCATGGCCACCCCGGCCACCGCGGCCCACTGCGGGCGGGCGCCGTACACCAGGCACACCCGGTACATGCCGAGCCCGGTGATGATCGCGAAGACCAGCTTCACGATGGTCGCGTACACGGCCAGGTTGGGCACCGAGGGCGCGATCAGATCGATCAGCAGCTGCGGCGGATTGAACAGTCCCGCTTCCTCATTGGTGTAATTGCCCGTCATCCACTGGTCCGGAATCAGCAGCGGGAAATGGCCGTCGCGGAAGGCGCGGCCGAAGAACACCCACAGGCCCGTGTACTGGGATTCGGTGTCGTCGGTGAAGAAGTGGCGGGAGTTGGCCAGGATGACAGCCAGATAGCCGAGGGTCACCCCGATCGAAGTGACGATGCCCCAGCGGTACACCTCGCGCCGAGCCGCCTTATTGTCCTGCCCGGATTCGGCGGCCCCGACCACCTTGGAAACTGAGCTTTCCACCACGAGTTCCAGACCCTACAGGGCGGCGATGTCGATGGCACTTACGCCAAGCCCTTGGGAGGTATGGGCGCCGTTGCGGGGGGTGGACATGGGGAACGATGGGCCGGGTGTCGATACTTCGCCTCGATTGCCGCGCCGAGCAGCGTGTTAGAGTTCAGCGCGGCTCGGGCTCCGGTTTCCGGTGTGGAGTTCCGGCGCACACCGTCATCGAAAGTACATTCAGCTGATGCCGATTCCGTCCGCCCGCACCTACGCGAGCGACCCCAGCGTGACCTCCGGCAGCGAGCGCCCGGCGCGGGTGCACGCCGTCTCCGTCGTGGTGCCCGTGTACCGCGGCGAGGAGACGATCGCCGCACTGGTCAGTGAGCTGGACAAGCTCGGGGAGCCGGTCGCCACGCCGCAGGGCGCCACCTTCCGGGTCGAGGAGATCGTGCTGGTGCACGATCACGGGCCCGACCGCTCCGACGTGGTGCTGCAGCAGCTCGCCGAAACCTATCCGCAGGTGCGGGTGGTGTGGTTGAGCCGCAACTATGGCCAGGATGCCGCCACCATCGCCGGTATGGCCGCCGCGCAGGGCGACTGGACCGTCACCATGGACGAGGACGGCCAGCACGATCCGGCCTTCATCGCCGACTTCCTGGACACGGCGCTCGAGCAGCGCGCCGATCTGGTCTACTCCAAGCCGGTCAACACCCGCCCGCACGGCTTCCTGCGCAATGTCACCTCGCGCGGCGCGAAGATCGTGCTGGCGACGGTGTTCGCGTTCCCGGACTCCACCCGCTTCGAGAGCTACCGGCTGATCCGCGGCGATGTCGCGCGGCAGCTGGCGCAGGTCGCCTCCAATGGCGTGTACCTGGATGTGGCGCTCACCTGGGTGGTGGGCGAGGCGGCGCAGGTGCCGGTGCAGTTGCGCGCCGAGGGCCGCGAGGAGTCCGGTTACAACTACCGGCGGCTTTTCTCGCTGTTCTGGAAGATGGTGCTGTGCAGCGGAACTCGCGGCCTGCGGCTGGTGAGCATGCTGGGTGTGACGCTGGCGCTGGGCGGGCTGGCCATGGCCGGGTGGGTGGTGTACCACAGGCTGACCGACAGCGGCACCGACCCCGAAGGCTGGGCCTCGCTCATGACGGTGCTGCTGCTGTGCTCGGGTGCGGTGCTGTTCTCGCTGGGTTTGATCGCCGAATACCTCGGTGTGGCACTGCATGTGCTGGTCGGCAAGCCGCTGTATCTGACGGTGGATTCGCCGACGCCGCGGCCGCAGCAGTCGCGCGGCGGCATCCGCTACGACGGTGGAGATCACCACGACGGCACGACGAATCGGTTCGACGAAGACATCGAGGGGGAGCTCCGCGCGTGAGCAGTGACCGCATCATCTTCAGCCGCCCGTTCCGCGCCGCGCGCGAGCTGCCGAATGTGGAGGCCGTGCTGTCCTCGGACCACAGCCACGGCGACGGTCCCTTCACCGCGACGGCCACCACGAAACTGCGTGACATCACCGGTGCGCCGCACGCACTGCTCACCACCTCGTGCACGCACGCGCTCGAAATGGCCGGGCTGCTGCTGGAACTCGGGCCCGAGGACGAGGTGATCGTGCCGAGTTTCGCGTTCACCTCCAGCGCGACAGCCATGGCGTTGCGCGGCGCGACCGTGGTGTTCGCCGATATCGACGCCGCCACCGGCAATCTGGATCCGGAGTCGGTGGCCGCGGTGGTCACCCCGCGCACCAAAGCCGTGATGGTCATCCACTACGGCGGCGTGGCCGCCGACATGGAGGGTCTGCAGCGGCTGGCCGACGCGCACGGCTTCGCCATCATCGAGGACAATGCGCACGGCCTGGGCGGCTACTATCGGGGCCGCCCGCTGGGCACCATCGGCACGGTGGGCGCGCTGTCCTTCCACGACACCAAGAACGTGCACTGCGGTGAGGGCGGCGCGGTGCTGCTCACCGACGAAATACTCATGGCGCGTGCGGAAATCATTCGCGAGAAGGGCACCGACCGGGCTCGCTTCCTGCGTGGCGCGGTGGACAAGTATTCCTGGCAGGACATCGGATCCTCCTACCTGCCCAGCGAATTGAACGCCGCAGTCCTCGACGCCCAGCTCGCCGAATTCGACATCATCCAGCGCAACCGCCACCGCGTGTGGGACACCTACGCAGCCGCCCTCCCGGACTGGGCCGCCCGCAACGACATTCGCCTCATGACGGTGCCGTCGGACCGCGAGCACACCGCGCACCTCTACTACCTGCGCGTACCCACCGAGCACCGTCGCGACGACCTCATCGCCCACCTGTCCCAGCGCGGCATCGTGGCCCCCTTCCACTACGTCCCCCTGGACTCCTCCCCCGCCGGCCTCAAGCTCGGCCGCACCCCGTTCCCGTGCGTGCGCAGCGCCGAGTTCTCGGCCACCCTGGTCCGCCTCCCCCTGTGGCCGGGCCTCACCGAGGATCAGCTGACCCGCGTCGTCGACGGCGTCACCAGCTTCACCGTCTAGTAGCCGCGGGCCCGGCGGCATCGCGGATGCCGTTGCCACACAAGGGGTCCGTGTCAGGGACGGGGGGAGATTCGGTTTCGGTAGCGGTCGATGTCGGCGTTCAGGCGCGAGAGGGAGTCGGCGAGCGCGGTGACCTCCTCGTCGGTCCAGTCGGCGACGATCTCGTCGAGATGGCGGATGCTCTGTGCGCGTTCGCCGTTCAGGCGGGACGCGCCTTCCGGGGTGAGGCGGAACTTGCGGGCGATGCCGCCGTCGGGGTCGGGGATGCGGTCGGCGAGGCCGGCGCGGAGCAGCGCCGCGGTCTGCCGGTTCAGGGTGGAGACGTCGAGGCCGAGGATTTCGCTGAGCCGGCCGATGGACATCGGGCCGTCGGCTTCGAGCAGGCTCAACAGCAGGTAGGCACTGCGATCGAGGCTGGTGTCGGTCGCCTTGCGCGCGATGAGGCTGAAACGGCCCATCAGCATGGTCTGGAATTCCAGCAATTCGGTGGGCTTGGGCACGTCCCGTCCTTCCGCGATCCGCATTGACCTGCGGGTTCAACCCCTGTTCACCCACACCCTAGCGTTGTGCATCCACCATTGCATGTGCATCTTGCACTTTATGTGTACAGTACACATGATTACGCGCATCGTGAGGAGATCCCATGACCCAACCCGATTCCGCTACGGCGTCCGGCTCGACGCCGGCGCGCACGGGCGCGGGCCGCACCCTCGCGGTGCTCGCCTACGCCGGTGTCATCGCGTCGCTCATGCAGACGCTGGTGGTGCCGCTGCTGGGTGAGCTACCCCGCATCCTGAATACGTCGGCCTCGAACACCACCTGGGTCGTCACCATCACGCTGCTCGTCGCGGCCGTCGCCACCCCCGTCGCGGGCCGGCTCGGCGACATGTACGGCAAGCGGCGCATGATGATCGCCTCCACCATTCCGCTCATCATCGGATCGATCGTGTGCGCGGTGTCCGATTCGCTGGTGCCGATGATCGTCGGCCGCGGCCTGCAGGGGCTCGGTGTGGGCATCATCCCGCTCGCCATCGCCCTGCTGCGCGATGTGATGCCCGCCGAACGGCTCGGCTCGTCGATCGCGCTGATCAGCTCGTCCCTCGGCATCGGCGGCGCACTGGGCCTGCCGATCGCCTCGGCCGTCACCCAGTACAGCAGCTGGCGTGTGATGTTCTGGGTCGCAGCGGGTCTGGTGGGCATCGCCACCGCGTTGATCGTGACCCTGGTGCCCGAGGGCAGCTCGGAAGGACCGTCGGGACGTTTCGACATTCCGGGCGCGGTGCTGCTCGGCGCCGGTCTGGTGTCGTTCCTGTTGCCCGTGTCGAAAGGCGCGACCTGGGGCTGGACCAGCGGTACCACGCTGGGCTTGTTCGCTGCGGCGGTCGTCGTCCTGCTCGCCTGGGGTTGGTGGGAGCTGCGGTCGCCCGAGCCGCTGGTGGACCTGCGCACCACCGCGCGTCCGCAGGTGCTGGTCACCAACCTCGCGAGCGTCTCGATCGGCGTCGGCATGTACGCACTGCAGTTGAGCATGCCGCAGCTGTTGCAGCTGCCGACGTCGCTCGGTTACGGCCTGGGCCAGTCGATGATCATGATGGGTCTGTGGATGGCCCCCGGCGGCATCATGATGATGCTCATCTCACCGGTGGGCGCCCGCCTGTCCGCCGCGCGCGGCCCGAAGATCACCCTGTTCACCGGCGCATTGACCATGGCGGCCGGCTACGGGGTGGCACAGCTGACGATGGGCTCCACCTGGGGTCTGGAGCTGGTGAACATCATCTGCAGCACGGGTGTGGCGCTCGCGTACGGCGCGATGCCAGCGCTGATCATGAGTGGGGTGCCGCTGTCGGAGACGGCCGCCGCCAACAGCTTCAACACCCTGATGCGCTCGATCGGCACCTCCGTCTCCTCGGCGGTCGTGGGCGCGGTGCTGGCGCAGCTGACCATCTCGGTTGGCGGCCATGCCATTCCGACCGAGAACGGCTTCCGCACGGTGTTCCTGATCGGCAGCGTGGCCTGCCTGGTATCGGCGGTGATCGCGCTCATGATCCCGGCCCGCAAGGCGGTCGCGGCCCGCACCACCGCAGCGGCCGAGCCACAGAAGGTGCTGGCGGAGAACTGAATCGGGGCACCGGCTCACCGCCCGGTGCGAGCTCAGGCGGGCTGGTCGCGCAGTTCCGCGGGCTGCCAGCCCGGCGGGGCGAAGATGTAGCCGAGTTTGTTGCGGTAGCCGTCGGCGGTGCGGACGTCCCGGATGATGTTGCCGTACTCGCGGTACTGCAGCTTCAGGAGGTTGTAGGTGCCGACCGGTTTGGTGAGACCGTAGGTGGGGCGGTGGATTTCGGGCTGGAAGGTGCCGAACATGCGGTCCCAGATAATGAGGATGCCCGCGTAGTTCTTGTCGAGGTATTCGGGGTCGCTGCCGTGGTGGACGCGGTGATGGGACGGGGTGTTGAAGACGAATTCGATGGGGGCCCGGAGCTTTCCGATGGTCTCGGTGTGGGTGAAGAACTGGTAGATCTGGTTGAGGATGAAGGCGATGTAGATCGTCCAGGGAGCGAAGCCCAGCAGCGGCAGGGGCGCCCAGAAGATGACCTCGGACCACGGATTCCACTTCTGCCGCAGGGCGGTTCCGAAGTTGAAGTACTCGCTCGAGTGATGGGCCTGGTGGGCCGCCCAGCCGATACGGACGCGGTGAGAGAAGCGGTGGTTGAGGTAGTAGAGCAGGTCGAGGACCACCATCAGCAGCACCCAGCTCCACCAGGCGCCGGTCGGAAGGTGCCAGGGTGCGAGATAGGTCCATATCAGGACGAACACCACCAGGCTGGCCGTCTTGAACACGAACGACGACACGATCGAGCCCAACCCCATGCTCAGGCTGGTGCGGGTGTCGCGTGCCAGATACCCGGTCGCATGCTCGCGGTCGGCATCCCGCAGCGACGTCATCTCCACTGCGATACACAGCAGAAAGACCGGGATCGCATAGAGCAGCGGCGTATTGATCTCATGCCAGACCTGCGAAAACATCGAACCTCCACAAATTGACCAATTCGTAATTTACCAATCGGTCAATTCAATGGCAAGAGTCCGCGACCGTTCCCGGTCGAATCAGGTGAGGGCTGCGAACAGGCGGGCGCTGCGCGCGATCATGGCCTCGGCCGTCTCGTCGGGATGGCTCAGCCACCAGTCGACGAGCGCGGCGACCAGTCCGGTCCACACGGCGATCAGCGCGGACAGATCCCGCGGATCGGTCAGCCCGTGCCCCGCCACGAACGCGCCCACGCCCTGGTCGGCTTGTGCATCGATGCGGGCGCGCGCGGCCAGCGCTGCCTCCGCCGCGGGCCCCTCGGCAGGGTGGGATTGGTCGTGCACGACCTTCCAATCGTAGGGCCGCGGTTCGAGCGCGGTGAAGATCGCAGCCAGCGCGCGCTCGGCCATCTCCAGCGACGCCGTCCCCGACATGGCCTCGTCGATCGCATCTCCGAGCACCCCGGCGGCCCGCTCCACGCAGGCCACGTACAACCCGTCCTTGGATCCGAAATACCCGTACACCAACGGTTTCGACACCCCGGCCCCCGCCGCCACCACGGCCGGCGACAGCCCCGCGTACCCGACCCGCGCGATCTCCGCGGCCGCCACATCGAGGATCTGCGCCTCCCGCTCGGCTCGCGGCACCCCCTTGGTCCCCGCCGCGCCGACCCGCTTCACGGCTCCGCTCCCACCTCCGATATCCGATCGCATGCTCGAAAATTACCATTCGGTCAATTCGATGGATCGCAGGCGAAATGCGAACGCGCCCCGGCCCTGCCGTGTCTTCTTCGGTGCGACACGGTGGCGGGGGCGCGTTCGAGACGATCAGCCGAACAGGCGCGCGGCGAGGTCGGGGGTGAGGATCTCGTAGGCCTCGGTGGTGCGGTTGTACCACCAGGTGCGGTCGTCGGGTTCGGCGCGGCCCGCAGCCTGCACCGCCCGCGTCGAGGGACGGTAGGTGGAGCTGCGGGGGATGTCGTCCACGACGTAGACGATGTCGGGGCGCTGGTCGGGAGCCAGGGCCCGGACTGCCTCGGTCACATCCTTGGGAGCCAGGCCGAAGCCCGCACGGACGCTCACCGCGGCGACCGCGAGGATGCGGTCACCGGCGGGGAGGCCGAAGGCCACCTCCATGTCGACGGCGGTGATGTCGTTCAGCACGTCGACGATCGGCTGGGTGTAGACCGGGCCGCGCGGCGTCGGAATGACGGTGTCGCGACGGTCCATGAGCCAGTAGTCGCCGTCGCTGTCGCGCCGGAAGAGGTTCTCGGTGGGCATCCAGGCGTCGCCGGGGGCGAAGACGCCGCGCAGCCCGCCCGCGGAGAGGTCGACGAGGTCGGAGACGGTGCCGATGAGCAGCCCCACCTCGTTGTCGGCGCAGCGCCGCGCGAAACCGCTGTCCTCGACCAGGATTTCGTCGGTCAGCGGGTCGTAGGCGATGAGTTCGACCTTCGCGGTGCCCGGTACCGGACGGCCCTTGGAGCCGATCTTGGCGCCGGAGACGTTGGCCAGCACCACATCTCCCTCGATGGAGGCGTAGAACTCCAGCACCTTGGCGGGCGCGAATCGCTCCTCGGTGCGCCGCCACAGGCCCGCGGGCATACCGGAGCCGATGAACAGGCGGATCGGATGCGCATGCCCGTCGGCGAAGGTGTCGGCGTCGAGGATGTCGCGCAGCATGGTCCAGGTGTAGGTGACCACGGTGACGCCGTAGCGGTGCACCTCCTCGGCGAACCGCGCCGGTTCCAGCGAGCGGGCCAGCGCGATGCGGCTGCCGCCGGCCACCGCGCCACCCAGGCTCACCAGCAATCCGGACGAATGGTGCAGCGGCGCAAGGCAGTACACGGTGTCGTGGCGGCCCAGATCCGCCGCCGACGCGGTGCCGAAGGCCGACAGCGCCCAGCGGTGATTGGTGACCTGCTTGACGTCGAACTTGTCGCCGGTGCCGGTGACCAGGATGAAGGCCAGCTCGCGCGCCAGGCCCGGATTCGGCCGGTACCAGGCGGGCAGCTCCACCTGCGCCGGGTCGATCTGCTCCAGGTCGACCACATCGGCGCCCGGCGGAATATCGAGGCTGCGGGCATTGCCGCCGCCGAGCACCAGCACCCGGTGACCGGTGGCGGCCGCGCTGGCGAGGTTCTCCGGATCGGCGATGAGCAGCTTGGTGCCGGTCAGGTCCGCGACCTTGGAGAGTTCACTCCCCGGCGCCAGCAGCACCGCGACCGCGCCCAGCCGCGAGAGCGCGGCGATGGCGGCCAGCGCGCTCGGCCGGGTCTCCATGACCACGCCGACCCGGGTGGCCGGCCGCACGCCGACGGAGATCAGCCCGCGCACCACATTGTCGATGCGCTGGTTGACCGCCTCCTGGGTGTGCACGCGGTCGTCGAACACGAACAGCTCGCGCTGCGGCGCGCGCCGCGCCTGCTCGGCGACCAAGCGGCCCAGCGAGATTCGGGTGTGCGGCTGGATCATGCCCAGCCGGGTCAGCCGGGGCAGCGCGCGGGCGGCCTCACTGGTGAGTTCGACCGTGCCGCGCAGCGTCTGCCCGGCCACGCCCTCGATGGTCTTCCCGACGCTGGTTCCGGCCTCGGCCAGGGTGCCGAGGGCGTGCACGACCCGGGTGAGCCCGGTGCGCGGGCCGTTGCGGACCACCTCGGTGCTCATGCGCTCGACCTGCTCGGGCAGTTCGCCGCGGCCGCTGAGGTAGTTCACCCAGTCGCGCACCACGGGCCAGGTCTGCCTGGTGGCCGTGGAGCCCGACACCAGTCCGAAATGCCCGGCCACAATGCTGGTCTCGTACACATCGGCATTGGGCGCGGCGTGCACGATGCCGCGCACGGCGGCGGGCTGGCCGATGTCGTCGACCTCGCCGACGAACGCCAGGATCGGGCACTTGATCTCCGCCAGCGAGATGAGCTGATCGCGGATCACGAAGCCGCCCAGCATCATTCGATTGTGCTTGACGAACTGCTGAAGCAGATCGGTGAGCGCGGGACCGGGGTAGCCGAGCCAGCCGTCGACCTCGAGAAAGCGGCGCTGGCGCTCCTTGGGCAGCAGCGCCTCGCGGTTGTGCAGCTGGCGCAGGAAGTCGATGCGGGCGCGGGCGGTCTTGACCGGGTCCAGGGCCTGGAAGCCCAGGCGCACCATGGAATCGGTGATGGGCAGCCGGTTCAGCACGTGGTCGGTGAGGAAGTCGGCGGCGTCGGAGACCAGCCCGTGCGGCAGGCCGAAGGGCATGCCCGCGACGGCGTCGACCGGGCTGCCGAAGGTCACGATGGACTCGACGCCCTTGCCGTAGCGGTAGGCCGCGGTCTGGTAGGCGAACATGCCGCCCTGCGAGTACCCCATGAGATGCACGGCGCGGCCGGTGATTTCGGTGACGGTGTCGACGACACTCGAGACCGCCAGCACGTGGTCGGCCAGATCCCGGTCCCAGCCGCCTTCTTCGGTGGCCGGTGAGCCGAAATCGACCACCCAGCAATCGATTCCGCCCTGGTGCAGAATGCCGACCGCCCCGTCGGCGACATTCACGTCCCAGATCTCGGCGGTCACCATGATGGGCGGCACCAGCACCACCACCGGACGGTCCGCCCCGGTGTCGTCCGGGAAGTAGTGCCGCAGGCGGTACATCCGCTTGCGCTCCACCACCTCGTACGGCGACGATTCGATGTCGTGAACCAGTCCCCCGAACCGGATCACCTCGAGCCCGTTCTGTGCGGTCGCGACGAGTCGCTCGATCGGACCCACCACGGACCTCGTATTGAATTTCACGGCTTCTCTCCCAGACATTTCCTGGCCTTGACCAGCGTCACCCGCCCCGACGCGTCGCGATGAGCTTGCCATACGTCCACCCTACTGCGCTGGCGCTGTGACCAGCACCATGCGGGCTACGCGTGGCGGAGCGATCCGGGCCCGCGCCAAAGCAAACCGGCCGTTCGGGGTTTACGGGGCACAGCAACATCCCAGGCATCATGTTTTGGCATTTCGGCGCGTCGGGTGATCCGGAGCTCTACCATCGGGATCACTGGAAACGCACTGTCGCGCTTGTCAATTCACTCACTTGACTAATTCATGCAGGCCCGTTCGGGTCTGCTGTTTCGCCGTGGACTCCACCGCCTTCCGTCGCGGTGGCCCTTCGAGGTGAGGACCGCAGCATGACCATCGAAATGCCCCTTCAGACCGAAAACGGCCAGCGCAAGTCGCTCAGTACCGCTGCCGCTCACCAGCTGGCGCACACCACCAAATCCGAACCGCAGATGCAGGGCATCAGCTCCCGCTGGCTGACCCGTTCGCTGCCGTGGAGCCAGGTGAAGGGCGGTATCTACCGCGTCAACCGGCGCCTCACGCACACCGTCGGCAACGGCGAGGTGGAGTACGTCATCAACGGCCCGCACGCCCGGGTCATCCCGCTCGAACTGCAGGAGCTGCCGCAGCTGCGCGGCTTCGCCGACGAGGAGATCCTGGCCACCGTGGCCGGCCGCTTCGAGCAGCGGGATCTGCCCGCCGGCACCGTGGTCGCCGAGTTCGGCAACCCGATGGATCAGGTGCTGCTGATCGTGCACGGCAAACTCTCCAAGATCGGCACCGGCGAGTACGGCGAGTCCACCAAGCTGGGCATGCTGGGCGGCGGCGACTTCTTCGGCGACCAGACCCTCACCGATCCGGACGCCATCTGGCCGGTCACCATCAAGACGCTCACGCCCACCACCATGCTGGTGCTCGCCCGCTCCACCGTGAACCAGCTGACCGAGAACATTCCGGCACTGGCGGAACACCTTTCCGCCGTAGCACAGGCCCCGTCGCTGCCGCAGAACAAGTACGGCGAGGCCGAGATCGTGATCTCCTCCGGCCACTCCGGGGAACCGATGCTCGAGGGCACCTACGTCGACTACGACGACCAGCCCCGCGAGTACGAGCTCAGCCTGGCCCAGTCGGTGCTGCGCGTGCACACCCGCGTCGCCGACCTGTTCAACGACCCGATGGATCAGATCGAGCAGCAGCTGCGCCTGACCATCGAGGCCCTCTACGAGCGCCGCGAGTACGACCTGGTCAACAACCCGGACTTCGGCCTGCTCAACAACTGTGACATCAAACAGCGGATCTACACCGAATCCGGCGCGCCTACTCCGGACGATATGGACGAACTGCTCTCCATGCGCCGCAGCACCAAGCTGTTCCTGGCCCACCCCAAGGCGATTGCCGCGTTCGGGCGCGAATGCACCAAGCGTGGAATCTATCCCGACCCGGTGGAGGTGGACGGCCATCGCGTGCCCGCCTGGCGCGGGGTGCCGATCTTCCCGTGCGGCAAGATCCCGGTCAGTGACACCCACACCACATCGATTCTCGCCATGCGCACCGGCGAGAAGGACCAGGGCGTGATCGGCTTGCACCAGACCGGAATTCCGGACGAGTACGAGCCCAGCCTGAACGTTCGGTTCAAGGGCATCGACGATCAATCGATCATCTCCTACCTGGTCAGCTGCTACTACTCGGCCGCCGTCCTGGTCCCCGACGCGCTCGGCATTCTCGACAATGTGCTGGTCGCCCGCCAGTCCGACTGAGCGAGGTGTGCTGTCATGTCGGTGCTCTCACGTGCCGCGGCCCCGCCTGCCACCCATGAGGTGGCGGCGGCCGTCGCCGCCCTGCTGACCAACCTCGACACCACCGCGCCCCAAACCCTGCTCACGGCAACCGAAGCCATTGCCGCCCTCGATGATGATCCCCGCCTCGGCGCCTCCGACGCCGCCGAGGCGCACGCCCCCCGACGGCTGCTCGGCCCCTCCGGCCTCGGGGCCCCGAGCCTCCGCGTGAACCTACCCACCCCCCAGGTGATCACGGAGCTCGCGGGACAGGCATCGCGTCCGCCGTCGCCTGCCGGCGGCGCGGTGCCGACGCCCAGACCCCCGATCTCTCCACTCGCCCAACCCCTCCGCCCCATCCCCCGCACCCTGGGCTCCGGCCACCTCCCCTCCCCTCCGTCCGAAACCCGTGCCGCGGGACAGAGTTCGCCCAGCCCGACGGCGCGGCGGGTTGCGAGCGGCCCCACCGGAATCGGTACGAGCTCGGCATTTCACCGAGGCGGAGTCCCCCGGGGCTTCCCACCGGTCGCGCCGACTTCGCCTGCGGCACGGGCGGACACCGTGGTCCGGGCCGATGCGGCGGCTCCGGCTGTCGCCACCTCGGCGGCTGCTCGGCCCGATACTCCGAGCGCGGCTCCCGAAAGGGCCCTCGATCGGGCGTGGGACCTCGAGTCGATCACCGAGCTGGCTCGCGGGATTCCGGGCTCCACGGCGGTCGAGCCCGGCACCACTATGGCGGGCGGGGCATCGGAGGCCGCGAGTTCTGCTGGGGCCGAGCGGGTTTCGCACGGTCCGAGCGGCATCGGGACCGGATCGACGCGGCGGGCGCGGGGGGCGGCTATTCCGGCGCTCTACTGTCCGCCGCCGGTGCGGGACAATCCGGCGCTGGCGGAGGCTGTGAATTTCGGGATCATCGCGTGGGCCGAGGAGATCGGGCTGTACGAAGGGCGGCTGGATGATCTGCGGAAGGCCGACTTCGGGCGGCTGATCATGCTGGCGCATCCGGATTGCGATGATGCGGACCGATTGCTGGCGGCGGCCAAGTGCGCGGTGTCGGAGTGGTCGGTGGACGACTACTACTGCGAGGAGGACGCCAGCGATATCGCGCCGGACGGCAGCAGGTCGAGCCCCGAGGCCGAGCTCGGGCCGCGGCTCGAATTGGCCGCCGCCGCCATGGATCCCGTGCATCTGCCACCGCGGTACCAGGTCAAGGTGGAGGAGGCCATGCAGAGCGATCCGATTCTGCGGGCATTCCGGACCTCCTTCGAGCATCTGTCGCGATTCGCCACCCCGACCCAGGTGGCGCGGCTGCGCACCGAGATCGCGGGCTGGTTCATCGCCCTGGGCGCCGAGGCGGGGTGGCGCGCGGCGGGCCGCATGCCGCCGGTCTGGGAATACCTGCTGAACCGGCAACCGCACAGCTTCCTGCCCTGCATGGCCCCGATCGACGCGGTCGGCGGCTACGAGGTGCCGGCCGCGGAGTACACCGATCCGCGGGTGCGGCGGGTGGTCACCACCGCCGCGCTGGCCAGCCAGATGGTCAACGACCTCTACTCCATGGCGCGCGAAGACCTCTCCGGCGGACGGGAATTCAACCTCCCCACCGTGCTCGCCGCCGAGGAGCAGTGCTCTCGCCGCCAGGCCGTCCAGCGCACCGCCGAGGTCCACGACGAACTGGTGCACCGCTTCGAGGCCGAGGCGGGCGCCCTCGCCGCCGCCGGCTCCCCGGAGCTGCGCCGCTTCCTGACCGGACTGTGGGCCTGGATGGGCGGCAACCGGGCCTGGCACGCGGACAGCCGCCGCTACAACGAAACCCCGTGAATCACACCGCCCTTCGATGCGCGCAGTACTTCCAGCGTCATATCACCCATTCGAGAGGATGACCTGCCATGACCGCGCTCCACCCCCGGCCGGATGCCGTGCTGAAGACCGAATACCAGAAATCGGTCGCGTCCTACTGGAACAACAATCCCAATGACGATCGCGTCAACACCAAGCTCGGCGAGGTGGACGGGCTCTACCACCATCACTACGGCATCGGCGATCCGGACCTGTCGGTCCTGGAAGGCCCCGAGGAGACCCAGCAGGAACGGATCGTCAAGGAACTGCATCGCCTGGAGACCGCACAGGCCGACATCCTGCTCGGCCAACTCGGCGACGTCCGTCCCGGCGACCGGCTCATGGACGGCGGATCCGGTCGCGGCGGCACCAGCTTCATGGCCAACCAGCGCTTCGGCTGCGAGGTGGACGGCGTCACCATCTCCGAATACCAGGTGGGTTTCGCCAATGAGCAGGCCCGCGAGCGCGGTGTCGCCGACAAGGTGCGCTTCCACTTCGAGAACATGCTCGACACCGGTTTCGAGTCCGGCTCCAGGCGCGGCATCTGGACCAATGAAACCACCATGTACGTGGACCTTCTCGAATTGTTCGCGGAGTTCTCCCGCCTGCTCGAGCCGGGCGGCCGCTACGTCTGCATCACCGGCTGCTCCAATGACGTGTTCGGCGCCCGCTCGGCCTCGGTGAGCTGGATCGACGCCCACTACGGCTGCAATATCCATCCGCGCAGCCGCTACTTCCAGGCGCTGGCCGCCAACGGCCTGGTCCCCATCGCGGTCACCGACCTCACCCCCGCTACCATTCCGTACTGGGAGCTGCGCACCCGGTCCGAACTCGCGACCGGCGTCGAGAAACCCTTCCTGACCTCGTACAAGGAGGGCAGCTTCCAGTACCTGATGATCACCGCCGATAAGGTGGTCCGGTGACCGGCACCCTCGACGCATCCGACACCACCTCGGTGGTGGACCGTGAGACCCTGCTCGTCGAACTGGTCGACGAGCAGGGCCGGGCGCAGGGTGCGCTGTCGGTGGCCGCGGCCCATACCGCGCCCGGGCGGCTGCATCGGGCCTTCTCGGTGCTGCTGTTCGATGCCGCCGGGCGGGTGCTGCTGCAGCAGCGGGCGGGCGTGAAGACGCGCTTCCCGCTGCTGTGGACCAACACCTGCTGCGGGCATCCGGAGCCGGGGCAGGCGGTGGTGGAGGCGGCCGCCAAGCGGCTGCACGAGGAACTCGGCGTCACAGCCGAGCTCTCCGAGGCCGGCACCTTCACCTACCAGGCCACCGATCCG
The DNA here is from genome assembly GCF_040645495.1 of Nocardia sp. NPDC046763. Classification (NCBI taxonomy): domain Bacteria; kingdom Bacillati; phylum Actinomycetota; class Actinomycetes; order Mycobacteriales; family Nocardiaceae; genus Nocardia; species Nocardia sp. NPDC046763. The sequence continues at coordinate 41,411 of NZ_JBEYYI010000014.1, forward strand.
AATACCGGCCGCGTCGAGTTCGAATTCGATCACGTCCTCATCGGACGGCTGGAAGGCGCCGCGCCGCACCCGAATCCGGACGAGGTCGCCGATATCGCGTGGATCCGGCCGGACGCCCTCGCCGAGAACGTGGTGGCCGAACCCGCGCGCTACACCCCGTGGTTGAGCGGAGTGCTGCGGATCATCGCGGCGCGCGACTAGCGTCGATCGCGGCCAGGGCTCGATAGCCCGCCCGCGGTCAGGCGAGGGCGGGCTGCTGATCGGCGTCGAGCAGCCAGTCGTTCGGCGCGAAGAGCTCGAAATGGACTCGGTCCGAGGGGATTCCGGCGGACATGAGCTGGGCGCGCACGTGCTGCAGGAAGCCGGTGCCACCGCACAGGTAGTAGTCCGCGTCCTCCGGCAGATCGACCCGGGTCAGGTCCAGCAGCCCGTGGCCGTCGGCCTCGTACCAGGCGCGGAGGTACACGTCCGCCAGCCGGTGGGCGAGCGCGTCGACCGTCTCGCGCAGGGGGTGCGCGGTGATGGAGCGGTCCGCGTGCAGGATGACCGTCCGGCGCGTGGGGGTTTCGGCCGCCAGGTATTCCAGGATGCCCGCCATCGGGGTGACGCCGATGCCCGCGGAGATGAGCACGACCGGCGTGGTGGCCGCGGTGTCGATGGTGAGATCGCCGAAGGGCAGCGTGATTTCGAGCGTGTCGCCCACGCCGACAGTGTCGTGCAGCCAGTTCGAGACCTCACCGGCCGGCGTGTCCGCGGCGGCGGGCACCTTGCGCACCGTGAAGGCGAGCCGGCCGTCGCCGCCGCGATTGATCAGGCTGTACTGACGCAGCTGGCGGGCGCCGTCGGGCAGCCGGGCGCCGACCGAGATGTACTGTCCCGGAACGAATCCCGGCAGCGGCGCGGACGGATCGGCGGACTCCACCACGAAGGTGGCCACACCCGACGGGTCGTCGATGCGCTGCACCACCCGGGTCTCGCGGAACACGTCACCGGGCACGACGCCCGCGGCGTCGTAGAGTTCCCGCTCGAAATCGATGAGCGTGGTTGCCATCAGCCAATACACGCGATCCCAGGCCGCGGCGATCTCGGGGGTCACCACGTCCGCACCCAGCACCTCGACGATGGCGGCGAACAGATGCTCGTGGACGATGCGGTATTCGGGCTCGGTGACACCCAGTGAGGCGTGCTTGTGGCCGATGCGGGCCAGTAGTTCCCGCGGGTGCGGCAGGCTCGGGTCGACGAGGTGGGTGGCGAACACGGCGATGGAGGCGGCGAGCGCATTCTGCTGTGCGCCCTGATGCTGGTTGCCGCGGTTGAAGCGGTCGCGCAGCAGCTCCGGGTGGGCGGTGAACATCTTGGCGTAGAACAGCGGGGTGATCTGGTCGATGTGCGCGGCCACCAACGGCAGGGTCGCGACGATCACCTCGGCGTGCTCGGGTTCCAGTTCGGGGAAGGTGTTCAGCGTGGAATCCGGCGCGAGCCTCATGAGGTCTCCTAGGTGTCGATGAGTGAAGCCGCCGGGAATACCGGCATATACAGCAGCTCCACGGTGCGCTGATCCACCAGATCGGACAGGACGTACCGATCGAGTTCGGCGTAGAAGGCGTTCTGCGCGGTGGCGAGGACGCCCCGCAAACGGCACGCATTCGCCAATCGGCACGGATTGTCGCCGCCACACTCGATGACTTCGTTATCACATTCGAGCTGCCGAACAATAGTGCCGATGGTGGTTTTTCTACCCGCCTCGGTCAGGAATATCCCGCCGGTCCGTCCGCGCTGGGACTCGACATAGCCCAGTTCGGCGAGCCGGGAGATGGCCTTCGCAACGTAGTTTTCGGAAGCATTCACCTGTCGCGCAATGAGTTTGACGGTGACTCTTTCCTCGGCGCCGCTACTGACCGCTAGGCGCATGAGCGACCGTAAGCCGAGATCGGTGAACCGGGAGAGCTGCATGAGCACATACGGTACTTATTCCGATTGAGAAAAGCAGGTTTTCCTGCTGTGCGCTTTAATACGCGACTCCGTGCGGATTATGTAACGCCGGACACATTTTCGGGAGACGATCTATTACTGATTCAGCAAATCCCTGGCAGCGACCGGCATCGCTGCCAGGGATATCCCCTCAGGCTTCGACCATGAGCTTGCTGCGCGTGGCCAGCGCGTAGTAGATGACCAGTGCCAGACCACATCCGATGAACCAGCTGTACTGGGCCGCGGTGTGCATGCCGTAGACGTCCTTGGCCAGTACCGGGAACACCGCAGCGATGGCGCCGATCACGGTGGCGATCACCGCGACCGGATTGAAACCGTTGCGGTACCAGTACTTTCCGCTGTCGGCCATGGTGAACAGCTCGTCCACCACAATGGTCCGCTTGTGCACCAGGTAGTAGTCGGCGATGAGCACCCCGAACAGCGGGCCGATGAACGCGCCCAGTACCTCGAGGGTGTAGTGGATGACGTCCGGATTGTTGTACAGGTTCCACGGCGTGATCAGCACCGACCCGACCGCGGCGATCATCCCGCCCATGCGCCAGCTGATCTTCTGCGGGCTCACGTGCGAGAAGTCGAAGGCCGGGGAGATGAAGTTGGCGACGATATTGATGCCGACCGTGGCGATGGTGAAGGTCAGCGCGCCCAGCACGATGGCGAAGGTGGAGTCGATGCGCGAGACGGTCTCGACCGGATCGGTGATGAGCTCGCCGTACACCGGGATGGTCAGCGACGCGGTGATCACCACCAGCAGCGAGAACGCCAGGAAGTTGACCGGCAGCCCGAGCAGGTTGCCGCGCTTCACCGCCGCCATGGACTTGCTGTAGCGGGAGAAGTCACCGAAGTTCAGCATCGGCCCGCAGAAATAGGACACCACCAGCGCGATCGCGCCCAGGACCACGGGTAGCGCGTCCCAGCCGCGGTACTTCACCGCACCCAGCTGCAGGTCGATGGCGCTCCAGCCGGCCTTGTAGATCAGGTACCCACACAGGAAGAACATGACGACATACACGGCGGGACCGCAGAAGTCGATGAACTTGCGGATGGACTCCATGCCCTGCCAGAACACGGCCGCCTGCACCAGCCACAGCACCAGGTAGGCACACCAGCCCAGCAGCGACAGGCCGAGGAACCCGTAATCGCCGGACTTCGCGTAAGGCGCCAGGCTCGGGAAGAGCTTGACCGCCACCACGATCAGCGCCGCCGAGGCCAGGTAGGTCTGAATCCCGTACCAGGCCACCGCGATCAGGCCGCGGATGATGGCCGGGATGTTCGCGCCCTTCACACCGAAGGCGCTGCGACACATGACCGGATACGGCACGCCCGCCCGCTGGCTGGGCGCGGCCACCAGATTGCACAGGAAATATACGATCATGATGCCGATGAGCAGGGCGGCCAGCACCTGCCAGCCGGCCAGCCCGAGGGCGAAAAGGCTGCCCGCCGTGACGTATCCGCCGACGCTGTGCACATCCGACATCCAGAAGGCGAAGATGTGGTACGGGCCCCAGGTCTGTTTCTTCAGGGGGGCGAGATCGTCATTGGTCAGCCTGGGGTCGTAGTCTGGAGCGGGTGTCGCCGCGGTGGGCTCCGCGCCCGCCGACGCGGGGGTGACGATGTCGGTCATGGGGTGGTATCCGATCCGAAAGCCGATGATGGTGGGCCCAAGGTAGGAACGAGCCGTTCCCCGTGGATTGCTTTTCGGTTTCCGGGCCATTGCGCGATCCGTATATCTTTCGGGAACGACAAGCGGGTGAATACCTGGCAACATGGCCCGCATGGAGCTCATGGCGCGGATCGAAGCGGCGGCGACCCTGCTGACACCGGTGATCCGGCGGACTCCCGTGGTGGCCTCGCGGGTGCTGTCGGAGCGTATCGGGCACGAGGTCTGGTTGAAGTGCGAGAACCTACAGCGCACGGGATCATTCAAGCCGCGCGGCGCCTACAACCGGATCGCCAATCTGTCCGCGGCCGAGCGGGCGCACGGGGTGGTGGCGGCCAGCGCGGGCAATCACGCGCAGGGGGTGGCGTGGGCGGCGACCTCGCTCGGGATCGACTCCACGGTGTTCATGCCGGTGGGTGCGGCGCTGCCGAAACTGGTAGCCACCAGGGCCTATGGCGCGACCGTGCATCAAGTGGGCGATACCATCGACCAATCCCTCTCCGCCGCACGGGATTTCGCGGAACGCACCGGAGCGACCCTGGTGCACCCGTTCGATCACATCGATATCGTGGCCGGACAGGCGACGGTCGGGCTCGAAATCCTCGACCAGCTCCCGGATGTCGGCACGGTGCTCGTGCCGACGGGCGGCGGCGGCCTGCTCGCCGGGGTGGCCGCGGCGGTGCAGCGGCTGAAGCCGCAGGTCCGGGTGATCGGTGTGCAGGCCGCCGAGGCGGCCGCGTGGCCCGCCTCGCTCGCGGCCGGGAAACCGGTGGCGCTGGAACAGATGTCCACCATGGCCGACGGCATCGCCGTGGGCCTGCCCGGTGAGGTGCCGTTCGAGCACATCGTGGCCAGCGCGCCCACCATCGTCACGGTCGACGAGGATTCGCTGTCCAAGGCGCTGCTGTTGTGCATGGAGCGGGCCAAACTGATCGTCGAGCCCGCGGGCGCGGCGGGCGTCGCGGCGCTGATGGCCTGCAGCCCAGCCGAACTCGCGCTGGAGGGGCCGGTCTGCGCCATCTTGTCCGGCGGCAATATCGACCCGCTGCTGCTGACCCGCGTGATCGGCCACGGCCTCAGCGCCGCCGGCCGCTACCTGGCGGCCCGCATCACCATCTCCGACCGCCCCGGCAGCCTGTCCCGCCTGCTCGCCGAGCTCGGCCGCACCGGCGCCAGTGTCCTGGACGTGGTCCACTCCCGCACCGGCGCCTGGCTCGCCATCGACGAGGTCGAGGTGCTGCTGACCCTCGAAACCCGCGGCCCCGCCCACCGCGACGAGATGCTCACCGCCCTCACCGACGCCGGATACCTGGTGCGCGTACAGGATTGACGAGAGCGGGGACCGCACTGCCCACAGTCAGTGCGCCCCACCGAGTTCCAGCGCCAGCACCCCCGCGATCACCAGCACGATCCCCCCGAGCTGCATCGCGGTGATTCCCTCGTCCAGGAACAACGCCCCGATCGTTGCCACCGCCACCACCCCCACCGCCGACCAGATCCCATACGCCACCCCGATCGCCATCCCCCGCTTCAGCGCCTGCGACAGAAAATAGAACGCCGCCCCATATCCGATCACGACGATGATCGAAGGCACCAGCCTGCTGAACCCCTCCGAGATCTTCAGCGAAACAGTCGCCGTCACCTCACACGCAATCGCCAGCGCAAGCAACAACAAGGTCATGACCGCACAATAACCAGCCTCCGCCGCACCACCGGAGTGCCTGTGCGACACCCGCTGATCGAGGTGTCGACAAGTTCCTCTCCGCTCGGCGGTGAGCGGACTACTCTACAGCGATGAGGATGGTCGGGCGCGGGCTGGCCGGGATCGCCGGGCAGCTCGGAAATCCCCACGGGTGGGCGGGGTCGGTGGTCGCGGCCGTGCTGAACCGGGGAAATCGGTATCTGATCGAGGCGGCCGTGGATGCCGCGCAGGTGCGGCGCGGCCAGACCGTGGCCGATATCGGATTCGGTGGCGGGGCGGGGCTGGGACTGCTGCTGGAACGGGCAGGGGCGAACGGCACCGTGCACGGGATCGAGATCTCGCGGGATATGTTGTCGCGGGCCGGGTATCGCTACGGACGGTTTCTCGAAGCGGGACGGCTGCGGCTCGAACCCGGGTCCCTGACCGAATTGCCGCTCGCCACGGCGAGTGTGGATGCCGCCATCACGGTCAACACGGTGTACTTCCTGGCCGAGCTGGAGCGCGCGTGCGCCGAGCTGCGACGGGTGCTGCGGCCCGGCGGCCGGGTGGTGGTGGGTGTCGGCGAGCCGGAGGCCATGGCGAGAATGCCGTTCACCCGCTACGGGATCCGGCTGCGGCCGGTGGCCGAGGTGATCGGAGCGCTCGAACGGGCCGGTCTGGTCGTCGAGCACGGCGTCATCGAACGCTGGCCGATCGACGGGCACTTCCTGGTCGGTCGATGAGGCCGGTGCCGGACCGCACCCGGGCCGATGCCCTGGTCACCGTGCTCGACACCGATGCTAAGCAGCGCAAGGATAGAGCGAAATGCCAGGTCAAGTCGGTGTCCGGGTCGGCGGAGCCAAATATGCGGTGCTGAACCGTCAGAGGTGCACGAGCGCGGTCATCGGGGCGACACCCAGGGTGGTGAGCATGGCCGCCCCCTCGGTGGCGTCCGCGCCACCGGCCAGGATCCGGGTCCGGGCGGACTGGTAGACGCAGCCTGCGGCATCGAACGTGGTTGCGGTGGACAGCAATCGGTCCCGATCCTTGGCCAGCAGCGCTTCGGCCCGGTCGATGATGGCCGCGGCCACCGGGTTTCCGGTGACCTCGGTCCGCGCCTGCGCGAGATCGCCTGAGGCGGCGGTGTTCCCGGTCATGGCGGCTGCTTCGGCGTGCAGGGCCAGATACCACGGCAGCCACACGCCGGTCACCCGGGCGCGCGCCTCGGCCGGGGTCAGTTCGGTGCGTTCCAGCGCGTCCTCCGGCTGGCCGTGGTGCAGCATGAGCAGCGCGTCGAAGACGGCCTGGTAGCCATCGGCATCCGTGGCCGGGGTGCCGAGTTGCTGGAGTACGCCGGTCCATTCGCGTTCGGCGTCGTAGTCGTCGCGCAGGCCGTGGATCATGCGCACCCCGGCCACGGCCGCGCCGAGCGCCGAGCGGGCCGGGCGTTCCTCGCGATGCCAGGCCTCGAGGAAGCGAGCGCTGTGGGTGAGGACGTCATCGACATTGCCCGCCAACGCATCCGCCACCAGCAGGCGGCTGGTCGCGGTATGTCCGACCTCGGCCAGCATGGGATGCTCGGCAAGCTGCCGTCCCCAGCGGCGCGCTCCGGCCAGATCGCCCACCCCGAGGCCGAATTCGGTCGCCTGGCCCAGCGCGTCGATCAGTTCGTGGGTGCCGACCGGGTTGTCCGGCGTGGTCGAGAGCAGCCGGATACGCCGCCGTGCGGTGGCCGCGGCGGCGCGCAACTCCCCGGTGCGACTCTGGGCGGCGGCGAGAGCATCGAGGGCAGCGGATTCGGCGAACGGGTCACGGGTGCTGTGCGTGAGCTCGACAGCTCGCTCCGCACTCGAAACCGCTTCCGGCGCAGGAACATCGGTAACGCGCTGCGGCGCACCGAAGGGATTGGCGAGCAGGACGGCCTCGGCCAGTGCGATGGCGGCCCGCGCCGGATCAACCGCGACGACCCCGGCCCGAGCGATATCGGGCGGAGCAGCGGAAGTGGGCACGGTATCTGCCCCCGCCGCAACGGCCGGGGCGGCGGAGGTTGGTGCGGCGGCGAGGCGGCGCGCCTCGGCGACGAGTGCGACCAGGTCTTCGCGGGCCGGGATGTGCTCGAACTTGCCCCAGAATCGGTAGGCGGATGCTGCCGCGGTCGCCAGGTCGATGGATGCGGCGGCGGAATCCCCGGCACGCTGGGCGAATTCGGCGGCGGCGTGGTGCAGGCGGTACATGTCGTCGCCGTTGCCCTGACAACCGGCCGCGGCCGCCGCGTGCCGCAGCAATTCCGCTGCGGCGGCCGGGTCGTCGGAGAGGTAGGCGGCTTGCTCGTAGCGCCATTGGGATTCGCCGGTGAGGTGCCGGGTGAACATCAAGGGGGCAAGTAGCCGCGCCAGGCCGTAGGCGTCGCTTCGGCGGTCGGGTTGTTCGCAGGCCCAGCCCAGCGCGGCACGGAAATCGTCTGCGGCGGCATCGAATCGGGCCCGCCAGTCGGCGCGCACTATCGAGAGGTCGCTCGCCTCGGCCAGGCACCAGCGCAGATGTCCGGCGCGGGCGTCGGCCGTCTCGCCGGCTGCCTCGAGCTGTTCGAGCCCGTACTGCCGGATGGTCTCCAGTGCGCGGAATTGGGTACCGGTCGGCGTATCCGTCACCACCAACAGGCTCTGTTCGACCAGTCGCGCCAATCCGGCTGCCACCGCGCCTTTATCGAGGCCTGCCGCGTCCGCCGCGGCCTCGACGGGGAACACGGTCATGAATACCGAGACCCGCCGCAGCAGCATCCGGTCCTCGGGCTCGAGCAGGGCGTGGCTCCAGTCCAGGGCCGCGCGCACCGAGCGGTGCCGATCGTCGGCGCGGGCGCCGCCGGAGAGCATGCGCAGTTGATCGTCCAGACCGGCTGCGAGCCCGTCCAATCCGAGCGTGGTCCAGCGGGCGGCCGCCAGCTCGATGGCCAGCGCCACGCCGTCGAGGCGCTCGCAGAAGGTCGCGACCCGGTCGCGCATGGCGTGGTTGGGCGGCCAGCCGCCCGCCGCCGCCCGATCCATGAACAGGGCGACCGCGTCCGAATCACCTTCCCCGGCAAGCGACATCGGCGGGACGGTGTACACGCGCTCGAAGGGCACCATCAGCCGGGCGCGGCTGGTGGCCAGCACGCTCATCCCCGGACACGCCTCCAGCAACTGCTCCACGAACGGGGCGACGCCGTCCCGCACGTGTTCGCAATTGTCCAGCACCAGCAGCGCGTTCCGGTCTGCGAGCGCGGCCAGCACGGCTCGGTCGAAGCCGCGGCCGGGCTGCTCACCGATGCCGAGCGCCATGGCGACGGTGCCCGCGACCACACACATATCCGGGCTGGTGATCGGCACCAGGTCGACGAACCACACGCCATCGGCGAAGTCGGCGGCCACGTCCGCCACGGCCGCCAGGGCGAGCCGGGTCTTGCCGACGCCGCCGGGGCCGACCGCGGTGACCTGCCGCTGCGTCTTGATCAGCTCGGTGAGTTCGGCCCGCTCCCGGGTGCGACCGATGAACGAGGTCAACGGTTTCGGCAGCGCGGGCGCGGGTCGCGGACTCGCGGTGCGGGTCGCGGCGGCGTACAGAGCCAGGGCCCGCCGGTCGGACATGTCCAGCTTCCGCAGCAGCGAGGACACGTGGCTCTCCACCGTGCGCACCGAGATGAACAGTCGCGCACCGATCTCGGCATTACTGAGGTGCTCGCCCACCAGGGTCAGCACTTCCGCCTCACGAGAGGAGATCTCCGACGTCACAGCCATGAATTCAGTCTGCCGCATCGGCCGTCGGAAGACGGTACCGGTGGGTTCGGTGTTGCTCTCCGTGGTGGATTCCGTGGTCACCACGGATGTGACCGAGGGGCCCCGGGAGCGAAGCTGAATGCACACCGGGTTCGCAGGAGCCAACCGGACGACAGGGTCGCTTCGGACCCCCACTCACCAGGAGAATCATGACCACGCTGGGCATCAGGACCGTGCTGCACCCCGTCTCCGACCTCGCCGCCGCCAAGACCGTCTACGCCGCGCTGCTGGGCATCGAGCCCCAGACCGACTCCCCGTACTACATCGGTTTCGAGTCCGCGGGCCAGCACATCGGCCTGGTCCCCGCGGGCAGCCCGCAGAGCCCGGCCGCCCCCGTCTCCTACTGGCACGTCGGCGATATCGAGGCCAAGGTCGCCGAGCTCACCGCCGCCGGCGCGACCGTCCAGCAACCCGCGCGCGAGGTGGGCGGCGGCCGCCTCGTCGCCACCCTCACCGATGCCGACGGCAATGTCCTGGGCCTCATCCAGGACCGCTGACCGCTCCCCCACCCGGTCCTCTCCCTTACTCCCGCAAAGGAATCCAGCCATGGCCACCGAGACCACCACCAAGAAGACCACCGTCGGCTTCAGCGCCGAAGAGCGCGCCGCCATGAAAGCCCATGCCGCGGAACTGAAGACCGCCGCCCGCCGCGGCTCCCGCTCCGCCAAGGCCGACGGCGAACAGGACGTGCTGGCCAAGATCGCCGAAATGACCGGCTCCGACCGTGAGATCGCCGAACGCCTTCACGCCCTCATCAAATCCGTGGCCCCCGAACTCACCTGCAAGACCTGGTACGGCATGCCGTCCTACGTGCGCGACGGCAAGATCGTCTGCTTCTTCCAGACCGCCGCCAAGTTCAAGACCCGCTACGCCACCCTCGGCTTCAACGACATCGCCAACCTCGACGATGGTGACCTGTGGCCCGTCAACTACGCACTGCAGGCCATGACCCCCGCGGTCGAAGCCCGCGTCACCGAACTCGTGAAGAAGGCCCTGGGCTAGTACCGCCTCCGGGAAGGTTGACGGTGTAACCCAGCCACCCATGGTGGCGGGTTACACCATGGGGCGTCGACCTGGTGATGCGGCGGGCCGTGCGCAGCAGCTACGCGGGTGGGTCGGTGCGGCCGCCGTCGCGGAACCCGACGAGGTTGTCCGCGCCGAGCTGGTGAAACTCCTGGAGCGGGCGACCTTGGACCTCGAGCAATAAATGGGATGCGTCGAACGCCCGGGCCCGGTTACGGTGCTCCGCATGTGGCTGCAGCTGTTCTCCTGAGCACGATTCGTTTGTGACGCCCGGCGGTCTGCCGAATTGACCGTGCCTGTGGCATTCCCGATTCCGACCGGCGATCGAACCCGGTCCGTCGGTCACGCATACCCATAGGAGGACTCATGCCCGAGCACTTTCCGCTGCCCGAAATCCCTGCCGAGGACCCCGTCGAACGCCCGTTGTCGCGGCGCGAACGGCGCGGGAAGGGCGACAAGAAGCAGCAGACCACCGCGAACGGCAAGGTGCACGACTCCGGTCGTGCCGCGGTGCCCGCCGCGAAACACGTGAATTATCGACGCGGATGACGAAAGCGGCCCGTTGGGTTTCCAGGTCGGAAATCCAACGGGCCGTTACCGTTTCGAGTATCAGCTGAGCCAGGCGCGCTGGGTGGCGGCGGTGCCGCGCACCTCCTCGAGCTGCTTGGCGACCTGGGTGCCGGCCGTGCCGCCGCGGGCATTGCGGGAGGCGATGGAGCCTTCGACGGTGAGGACCTCACGGACACCGGGGGTCAGGGCCGGGTCGACGGCGGCGAACTCCGCGTCGGTGAGCTCGTCCAGGCCGACGCCGCGCGACTCGGCGACGCGAACGCAACCGCCCGCGGCCTCGTGCGCGACGCGGAACGGAACACCCTGGCGGACAAGCCATTCGGCGATATCGGTGGCGAGGGTGAAGCCCGCGGGGGCGAGCTCGGCCATGCGGTCGGTGTGGAAGGTCAGGGTGGAGACCAGGCCCGCGATGGCGGGCAGCAGCAGTTCGAGCTGGGCGACCGAGTCGAAGACCGGCTCCTTGTCCTCCTGCAGGTCACGGTTGTACGCCAGCGGCTGGGCCTTCAGGGTCGCGAGCAGGCCGGTGACATTTCCGATGAGGCGGCCCGCCTTGCCGCGGGTGAGCTCGGAGACATCCGGGTTCTTCTTCTGCGGCATGATCGAGGAGCCGGTGGACCAGGCGTCGGCCAGGGTGATGTAGCCGAATTCCGGTGTGCTCCAGATGATCACCTCTTCGGCCATGCGACTCAGATCGACGGCGATCATGGCCAGCACGAACGCGGCCTCGGCGGCGAAGTCGCGCGAGGAGGTTGCGTCGATGGAGTTCGCGGCGGAGGAGTCGAAGTTCAGTTCGGCGGCAATGGCTTCCGGATCCAGGCCCAGCGAGGAGCCCGCCAGCGCGCCGGAACCGTACGGCGACACCGCGGCCCGCTTGTCGAAGTCGCGGATCCGGTCGATGTCGCGCAGCAGCGGGTGGGCGTGCGCGAGCAGGTGGTGGGCCAGCAGCACCGGCTGGGCGGCCTGCAGGTGGGTCTTGCCCGGCATGACCGCCTCCGGGTGCGCGGCGGCCTGCTCGACCAGGGCGTCCACCACGTCGAGCACCCCGGAGGCGATGCGCCGCACCGCATCCCGCAACCACATGCGGAACAGCGTGGCCACCTGGTCGTTGCGGGAGCGGCCCGCACGCAGGCGGCCACCGAGCTCGGTGCCGACCCGGTCGATCAGCCCGCGCTCCAGCGCGCCGTGCACGTCCTCATCGGATTCGAGGGGGCCGAACGCGCCCGATTCCACGTCCGTCGCAAGCTGATCCAGGCCCGCGAGCATGCCCGCGAGGTCGGTCTCCGACAGCAGCCCGGCCTTGTGCAGCACGCGCGCATGGGCCTTGGAGGCGCGAATGTCGTACGGCGCGAGCGCCCAGTCGAAGTGGGTCGACTTGCTCAGCGCCGCCATCGCCGCGGCCGGGCCGGACGCGAAGCGTCCACCCCACAGCGCGCCTTCATTGGTGCTGCCGCCCTGGGTCATAGCGTGTCGTCTCCTCGCGGTTTCGTCGCGGTCATCAGAATGTGTTGGGTCATACCGGCCCTGACCGCCTCGGGAACGGCCCGGCCGCGGTCCTCGAGCAGGGTGACCGGGTCGCCCTCGGTGACCAGCCAGCGGTGCATGGCGAACCAGCCGCGGGGGTCCTGTCGGTCCTCCCACGGGTAGAGCAGGTCTTCCAGGTCGAGCTTCAGCCCGGCATCCGCCATCACCTTGCGGCGCCGCTCCCGGAACTCGTCGCCCAGATCACCGGACCCGGTGCCGAGGTTGATCGCCATCCGGCTGCCCGGCGCGCTGAGCTCCACCACGCGCTCGAGCAGTCGAGTCTGGGCGTGACCGGGCAGGTAGCGCAGCAGCCCCTCCGCCAGCCAGGCGGTCGGCTGGTCCGGTTCGAAACCCTTGTCCAGCAGGGCTTTCGGCCAGTCCTGCCGCAGATCGACCGGCACCTCGCGACGATCGGCCGTCGGCTCGTCATCGGCGAGCGCCCGGGCCTTGAACGCCAGCACCTTCGGCTGATCGAGCTCGAAAATCCGGGTCTCCGAGGGCCATTCGAGCCGGTAGGCCCGCGCGTCCAGCCCGGCGGCCAGGATCACGATCTGCCTGATCCCGGCCCGCACGGCCGCGGCGAAATACTCGTCGAAGTAGACGGTGCGGGCCACCAGGACATTGCCCATCGACCAGGCCTGGTAGTCGCCGTCGCTGATGCTCCGGCGGCTCAGCGCCCCGGACATCATGGCGTTCCAGCCCTCGGACCCGACCGCCGCCACCAGCTTCGCCGCGTACGCGTCGTGGAACAGGGCGTCCTCGCGGCTGGTCTCGTAGGCGCGAATGGCCGCGACGCCGATGGCGGTCGCGCCCACGCTCTCCGTGATGTCCCAACTGTCGTCATCGGTTCGCATGGGCGCGTCTCCTTCGGCCGGTGCTCGGAACAAAAACCGCCCCGGTCGCAGGCTACTACTTGCTGTTGAGATCCCGCCGCGCCGCGACCTTGGAGGACAGGCCGTGGATCTGGACGAAGCCCTTGGCCAGCGACTGGTCGAAGGTGTCGCCCTCGTCGTAGGTGGCGAGGTTGAAGTCGTAGAGCGACTCGTCGGAGCGACGGCCGTTGACCACGACGCTGCCGCCGTGCAGGACCATCCGGACATCGCCGGACACGTGCTGCTGGGTCTCGGCGACGAACGCGTCCAGCGCGCGCTTCAGCGGCGAGTACCACAGGCCGTCGTACACCAACTCGCCCCAGCGCTGTTCGACCTGCCGCTTGTAGCGGCCCAGCTCGCGCTCGATGGTCACCGCTTCCATCTCCTGGTGCGCGGTGATCAGCGCGATGGCGCCGGGGGCCTCGTAGATCTCGCGGCTCTTGATGCCGACGAGCCGGTCCTCGACCATGTCGAGCCGGCCCACGCCCTGGCGGCCGGCCCGCTTGTTCAGCTCGGTGATGGCCTCGAGCATGGTGACCGGGCGGCCGTCGATGGCGACCGGCACACCCTTGTCGAAGGTGACGATGAGCTCGTCGGGCGCCTCGAAGTTGACGGTCGGGTCGACGGTGTAGTCGTAGACGTCCTTGGTCGGGGCGTTCCACAGGTCCTCGAGGAAGCCGGTCTCGACCGCGCGGCCCCACAGGTTCTGGTCGATGGAGAACGGCGACTTCTTGGACACGTTGATCGGCAGCTTGTTCTCGCCGGCGAACTCGATGGCCTTCTCACGGGTCCAGGCGTAGTCGCGGACCGGCGCGATGACCTTCAGGTCGGGCGCGAGCGCGCCGATGCCGACCTCGAAACGGACCTGGTCGTTGCCCTTGCCGGTGCAGCCGTGCGAGACGGTGTCGGCGCCGTGGTACTCGGCGGCCTCGACCAGGTGCTTGACGATCAGCGGCCGGGAGATGGCCGAGACCAGCGGGTAGCGGCCCATGTAGAGGGCGTTGGCCTGGATGGTGGGCAGGCAGTACTCGTTGGCGAACTCGTCGCGCGCGTCCACGACGATGGACTCGACGGCGCCACAGTCCAGCGCGCGCTGGCGCACGTCGTTCATGTCCTCGCCACCCTGGCCGAGGTCGATGGCGACGGCGACGACCTCCGCGCCGGTCTCCTTACCGATCCAGCTGATGGCGACTGAGGTGTCCAGCCCGCCGGAGTAGGCGAGTACGACGCGCTTGGTCATAGTCCGTGTGCTCCTCGATTGTTCGTATAGGCCCTCGACCGGTGCGCTGCCCCGCGGTCCCGTCCCGGTCCCTCTGGCGCGCTCCGTCGTCCTGCAAATGATTATGCATGACGATGCAATCCCATTCATAACCGGGGCCTTCACCTGCGTGGGTCCGACCGCCGGCGACCGTCACATCCTTGCACCGGAACCCGGCGAGGAATACAGTACGAACGTACGGTTTGGGAAATTCGACGTTCATGCGGAGGGACCCATGTGGGATCCGGACAAGTACCTCGCCTTCGACGACCTACGCGCGCGGCCGTTCTTCGATCTGGTCGGGCGGGTCGGTGCGGACAAACCCCGGCGGGTGGCCGATGTCGGCTGCGGCCCGGGGAATCTCACCGTGGCACTCGCGGCCAGGTGGCCGGAAGCAACCCTCGAGGCGTTCGACTCCTCACCTGAAATGGTCGCCGCGGCACGGGAACTCGGCATCGATGCCACCGTCGCTGATGTCCGCGACTGGCGGCCCGCACCGGACACCGACGTGGTGGTGACCAACGCCGTGCTGCAGTGGGTACCGGATCATCTTGCGCTGCTGCCGGATTGGGTAGCAGCCCTGCCGGACGGAGCCTGGCTGGCGATTCAGGTACCCGGGAACTTCGATGCGCCTTCACATCTCGCGATCCGGGAGCTCGCGTCGTCACCGCGGTGGCAGGAACGGCTGGAGGCGGCGGGGATTCTGGATCGGCAGGCGGTCCCCGATCCCGCCGGATACGCCGGGGTGCTGACGGCGGCCGGGTGCCGGGTCGATGCCTGGGAGACCACCTATCTGCAACCGCTGACCGGGGACGATCCGGTACTGGAATGGGTGACCGGAACCGCACTGCGTCCGGTCCGCGACGCGCTCGACGATGCAGCGTGGCCGGACTTCCGGGCCGAGCTCGCGCCACTGCTGCGATCGGCCTATCCGCAGCAGCCGGACGGTGTCACCTGGTTGCCGTTCCGTCGCGTGTTCGCGGTCGCGCACAAGCCGGAGTGAGAGGAACCGGTCGCCTCCTCGGAGCGGCCGGTCGGCACCGAATCCGGCAAATGTCCGAAACCCACCCTTCGGTGTGATTCACGATCACGGCGTACGCCGCTGTGCCACGCTGGAAGTCGACACTTCCGGGCCAACCGAAGGATCCTGCCATGCTCTCGACACTCGCACAGAACCTGGGCACCCTCGGCCGCGACATCCTGTCCATCGGAGGAGCGGCACTGCAGTTCGCCCAGGATCTCATCTCCTCCGGCGGCACCGGCCAGGGCGGCGGCGGTGCCTACCCGCCCGGCCAGTACCCGTTCAACTGACGTAGTGGAACCACCCGCCGGCCATTCAACGGCAGGTGGCCATCCATTCCCGCATGGTGAGCAAGGCCGGATGGAGGCGCCGCAGAACGGGAATATCGGCGCGATAGCCGGATTCGCCGAACCAGAAGAACATTCGCGATTCGGGACCCATCATGCGGAGCAAGCGCTGCGGCATGCGGGCATAGCCACGTCCCCGGTGGTGGCGGCGATCTGCGGGACGGTGAGTTCGTCCCCGGCGATTTCCAGTGCGCGGCCGAGGTATTCGCCCGGATCGGCGGGGCTCCGCCGACCACGACCTCTCCCCCCCGCACCGCACCCCGGACGCCACCGATCGCCGCGCCTTCCGGCTGGCCCTGACCACCGCGGGTGAGAAGCAGCGCCGGGCGATCGCCGGCCTCCAGGAATCGGTCAGCGCCACGGCCTTCGCCGCCCTCATCCCCGCGGGACGCACCCAGCCGGCCGGACTGCTGACGAAAGTCCTCACGCCACACCAGGAATGACCTGCATTAAGTCGGGAGCACCGGGAATTAAGCGACTCTCGAGTTGACTGGTGCGTACCGGTGTGAAAGCTTTCAGACGGCTGCCGTGGGCTCGATTTCAGCACTCACGGACTTTCAGAGGAGTTACAGCTGGTGCGTCCAATCCTATGGCGCGAAATGTCAAGGGACAGAACGGAGTCGGGGACTGCGTCAGCTGCGGACGCACAGCCGGTACCGAGGGTTGCATTCACCGGGATATTGCGCGCCCGGACAATTGGCGGGCAGCTTTCTCGAATCTTGGCGTTCGCTTTGATTTTGGTTCTTGTTCCCTTGGCAGCGACCGTGCAACGGGCGTATAAGGATTACCGCGAATCCGACGACACCCGCCAGGCCGTATCGCTGGCCCTCGACGTCCAGGACCTGACCGACCAGATCCAGCGCGAACTCGGCCTCAGCAACGGCCTGCTCGGCGGTGACAACAGCCTGCAGCCGGCGCTGATCGCGCAGCGGCGCACCGTCGACAGCACGCTCGGCGCGGTCAAGGACGCGGCAGCGGGAGACGCGCCCGGCGCGGATCAGGTGCGCGCGGCGCTCACGCAGTTGAATCTCTTGGCGAACACCCGCACTCAGGTCGATACGCGCCGCGTCAGCAGGCCGGTCGTGCTCAAGTTCTATGGCGACGCGGTAAGTGCGCTGAATCAGCTGACGCTCGGCCTCGATCGGGCCGATGACGCGCAATTGCAGCGCGGATTGCAAGCGTTCTACGCGCTCGGCGCGGTCAAGGAGCAGTTCGACAAGGAGCGCGGCTTCCTCAATGGCGTCTTCGTGGCAGGGCACTTCTCCGGCGGCGAGTACGGGCAGTTCATGGAGATCCGTTCGGCCAAACAGTCTGCCCTGCAATCGTTTTCCCGCTATGCCGACAAGAACCGACAGGGCGATCTGGACGATGCCATGCGCGGTGACGACGCCACCGTGGCCGAGCACGACGAGAGCATCGCGCTCGCCTCGGGCGACGGGACGCTGGCCCGCCCGGTGGATCCGGCGACCTGGTGGACGCGGCTGACCGGTCTCATCGACGCGCAACGGGCCGTGCAGAAGGCCGTCGGCGACGACATCCGTTCGCGCGCCGATCAACTGCGCGACGCGGCGCAGACCCAGCTGATCGTCTTCCTGATCGGCGCGGCGATCGCCATCGCCGCCATGATCGCGCTGGTGCTCGCCTCGGTGCGCGCCCTGGTGCGCCCGCTGGCCGCGCTGGCCGGGGAGGCCGATGAGGTGGCGTCCCGGCGGCTGCCGGAGGTCATCGACGCGTGGTCGCAGGCCGCCGACAGCGCACCGGACGCGCCCCGCGCCGTGCTGACGCCCGCCGGCGCGAGTGCCGAGATCGCCGCCGTCGCAGGCGCATTGGATCGTGTGCAGACCACCGCCTTCGAACTCGCCTCGCAGCAGGCGCTGGGCCGGCGCAACACCATCGAGTCGATGGGCAGCCTGGCGCGCCGCAATCAGAAGCTGGTGCACCGGCAGCTCGCCCTGATCAGCCACTTCGAACGCGAGGAGCTCGACCCGCAGGGTCTGGCGAATCTGTTCGAATTGGATCACCTTGCCACCCGCATGCGCCGCAATGCCGAGAGCCTGCTGGTGCTCGTCGGTGAGAACAGCCCGCGGCGGCTGACGCAGCCGATCTCGCTGGTCAATGTGATCCGCGCGGGCATGTCGGAGGTGGACGACTATCGGCGAGTGGTGTTGCGCCGCATCGAAGATGTGCTCATCGTGGGCACGGCGGCCAGCGAACTCTCCCATATGCTCGCCGAATTGCTCGAGAACGGTCTGGCCTTTTCGCCACCCGATCTGGATGTCGAGGTCTACGGCCGCCGTGCGGCACAGGGGTATCTGCTGGCAGTGGTCGACCACGGTGTCGGCATGTCGGCCGAGCAGCTGGCCCAGTCCAATGCCAAGTTGCGGGGCGAACAGGACTTCATCGTCGCGCCGACCCGCTACTTGGGTCACTACGTGGTCGGCCGGCTGGCCCAGCGCCTGGGCATCGAGATCGAGCTGAGCACCTCGCCGGTCAGCGGCATCGTCGCCCGGCTGACCCTGCCTCCGGAATTGCTTGCGGCCGATGGGGATCTGGAACCCGAGACCGTGCGGGAGCCGACCGGCGCCACCACGATCGAACCGACGTGGGGCTCGGATCCGGCACCGGTGAGCGCGCCGATGCCGGAGCCGGCACACGTCGCGGTCCCGGTCGTTGCCGAGCCCGACGCCGCGCTGGTGAGCCGGGTGCCCGAGGCCGTCACCGCGCCGGTGAGCCGGATGCCCGAACCGGAGACGCCGCCGAGGATCGTCGACCGGCCGGAGCCCACCGGCCTGGCGACCACGCGCAATGGTTTGGTCAGGCGCAACAAGGTCGCTCGCGCCGCCGCCGCCGCCGCACCGGAGCAGCCTCGCGCCGAGGCCGCCCCGCCCCCGCCGCCGGAGCCGGCGGCCGACCGGACCCCCGAGCAGACCCGTTCCATGCTGGCCGCCTTCCGGGCGGGCCACGAGCGCGGCATCGAGATCTACTCGACCTCCTCCGGGTTGTCGCCGATCACCCGCGAGATGTCCCCCCGCACGACAGATTCCGCATCACTACCCCCGTCCGTGACGACCCGAGAGGAGATCCGGTGACCGCCCAGCTGCCGAGTGCCGATCCCCATACCTTCAGCTGGCTGCTGGCGAACTTCGTTCGCGATACCCCGGGGGTCCGCGATACCGTCGCGGTCTCCTCCGACGGGCTGCTCATCGCCATGTCCGACGGTTTGGAACGGGTCGCGGCAGATCGCCTGGCCGCCATGGTGTCCGGGCTCACCAGCCTGGCCACCAGCGCCTCGCGCAGCTACGCCTTCGAGGGTCTCAAGCTGATCATGATCGAGATGAAGCGCGGCTTCCTGCTCGTCTCGGCCATGGGCAACGGCAGTTGCCTGGGTGTGATCGCGGACGGCAATTGCGATGTCGGCCTGCTCGGCTACGAGATGTCCATCCTGGCCGAACGCGCCGGCTCGCTGCTGGATCCGGCGCTCATCACGGAGCTACGAGAGACCCTGCGCCGATGAGAGATTCCGACTCGGTCCGCGCAGACCTCGACGACAGTACGCACGATTTCGTCCGGCCCTTCGTCGTCACCGGTGGCCGCACCACCCCGGTGATCGAGGGCCTGCGCATCGAAACCCTGGTGCACGCGGCGCCGCACGCGTACTCCGCGCCCATCCAGCTCGAACAGCGCGAGGTGGTGCGGTTGTGCCAGCAGCCGACTTCCATCGCCGAAATCGCTGCCGCACTGCATGTTCCGGTCGGCGTCGCCAAGGTGATCGTGAGCGATCTCGCCGCCGGCGGCTATCTGACGGTCCGCGAGGCGCCCGAGCTGTCCACCGCCGCCATCGAGAGGATCCGGGACCTTGTCCGCGCACTCTGACGTTCGTACCTCCCCACGCACACCGTCCTCGGTGAAGATCGTGATCAGTGGCGGATTCGGCGTCGGCAAGACGACTTTCATCGGTGCGATCTCCGAGATCGAGCCGCTGGCCACCGAGGCCGCCATGACCGAAGCCTCGATCAATGTCGACGATCCGGGTCACCGCGCGGACAAGACCCAGACCACGGTGGCGCTCGACTTCGGCCGCATCACCCTGGATCGGTCGCTGATCCTCTACCTGTTCGGCACGCCCGGCCAGGAGCGGTTCGTCTTCCTGTGGGACGACCTGGTGGACGGTGCGCTCGGCGCGGTGATCGTGGTCGACACCAGCCGCATCGACGACTGCTATCCGGTGCTGGACTACTTCGAGCAGACCGGGACCCCGTTCGTGGTCGTGGTCAACCGCTTCGACGGCGAACCGCGCTTCGATCTGGAGGAGGTGCGCGAGGCGCTGGAACTCGACGACGACATTCCCGTGCTGGAATGCGATGCGCGCGACCGTGAATCGGTGAAGAACGTGCTGGTAGCTCTGCTCGAGCAGGTGCTGTACCACCGGCTGGCGGTGTAGAGGAGTCCCGGGCAATGTTCACCACGCGTCCCACCCTGCAGGGCACCTTCGGCATGGTGTCCTCCACCCACTGGCTGGCCTCGGCCACCGCCATGGCGGTGCTCGAGGACGACGGCAATGCCTTCGACGCCGCCGTGGCCGCGGCCTTCGTGCTGCATGTCGTGGAGCCGCACCTCAATGGCCCCGCCGGCGAGGTGCCGATCATCCTCGCGCCAGCTGGGCAGGCCCCACGGGTGCTGTGCGGCCAGGGCCCGGCGCCGGCCGGCGCGACCATTGACCACTACCGGGGGCTGGGCCTCGAATTGGTGCCCGGCACCGGGCCTTTGGCCGCCGCGGTGCCCGGCGCGTTCGACGCCTGGATGCTGCTGCTGCGCGATCACGGGACCAAGCGGCTGGCGGAGGTGCTGTCCTACGCCATCGGCTACGCCGAGCGCGGACATCCGGCGGTGGAGCGGATCGGCGCGACCATCGCCGAGGTCCAGGGGCTGTTCGAAACCGAGTGGACCAGTTCCGCGGCCGTGTATCTGAGCGACGGCAAGCCGCCCGCGCCGGGCGCGCTGCTGCGCAATCAGGCACTGGCCGACACCTGGCGGCGGGTGCTGGCCGAGGCCGAGGCGGCCGGTGCGGACCGGGACGCGCAGATCGAAGCGGCCCGGCGAGTGTGGCGGACCGGTTTCATCGCCGAGGCGCTGGCCGCCGCGGCCACGCGACCGACCATGGACACCTCCGGCGAGCGGCACACCGGCACGCTCGGACTAGAGGATCTGGCGAATTTCGAGGCCACCCACGAGGATCCGGCCACCTACGACTGGAATGGCTGGACCATCGCCAAGGCCGGACTGTGGAGTCAGGGACCGGTGTTCCTGCAGCAGCTCGCGCTGCTGACCGAGCCGCCGGCCTACGGCACGCCCGAGTACTACCACGTCCTCATCGAGGGCTCGAAGCTCGCCATGGCCGATCGCGAAGCCTGGTACGGCGACAGCACGCCGGTCACGCTCGAGCAGTTGCTGTCGCCGGAGTACAACGCCGGGCGGCGGGCGCTGATCGGGGAGAAGTCCTCGGAGGAGCTGCGTCCCGGCAGCCCGGACGGCCTGACGCCCCGGCTCAGTTCCTATGCGCGATCGAATTCGGCTGGCGGGGTGGCTGTTCCGCTCGGCGCGGGCGAGCCGACTGTCGCCTCCAACGGCGGCACCCGGGGCGACACCTGTCATCTCGACGTGGTGGACCGCTGGGGCAATATGATCGCGGCGACGCCCAGCGGCGGCTGGCTGCAATCCAATCCGGTGGTGCCGGAACTGGGCTTCCCGCTCGGCACCCGCCTGCAAATGTCGTGGCTCGAGCCCGAGCTCCCGAATTCGCTCGTCCCCGGCCGTCGTCCGCGCACCACGCTGACCCCGTCGCTGGCGCTGCGCGACGGCGAGGCGGTCATGGCGTTCGGCACTCCCGGTGGCGATCAACAAGATCAGTGGAGCTTGCACTTCTTCCTGGCGGTCGCGCTGGGTGAGCGGGTGCGCGGGAGCCTCGATCTGCAAGGGGCGATCGACGCGCCGAACTGGCATCAGGAGAGCTTTCCCGGATCGTTCTATCCGCGGCTCATGAATCCCGGTGTGACGGTGGTGGAATCGCGGATCGGCGACGACGTGATCACCGACCTGGAGCGCCGGGGTCACCGCATCACCGTCGGCGGCCCGTGGTCGGAGGGCCGGCTGTGCGCCGTGGCCCGCGATCCGGAGACCGGTGTGCTCGCCGCCGGATCCAATCCCCGGGGCATGCAGGGATACGCGGCCGGTCGATGAAAAGAACAGCATATGAACGGAATTGCGTGGCGGTTGTCCGGCGCGGAATTCATCGGATGTTGAAGTAGGTTGTTGCGCATGCTCGTTCGCCTCGCCAGGCTGTTCGGCCTCGGCATGGTCGCCGTCACGCTCGCGTCCTGCGCGGCACTGCAGTATCCCGACCACACCGCCACACACGCCGATGATTTCGGCACCCCGGTGGGCAGCCAGTCGGTCCGGACGGGCGGCGATCTGGTGATGGGTCTGTCGGCCGAACCCGACCGCCTCGACCCGACCACCTCCAGCTCGCTCTACACCCGTTACGTGATGAGCTCGATCTGCGAAAAGCTCTACGACAACGACGCTTCCGGCAACCTGGTCCCGCAGTTGGCGACCGCCCTGCCGGCGGTGTCGCCGGACGGGCTGACGGTCACCATCCCGGTTCGCACGGGCATCAAGTTCGCCGACGGCACGCCGTTCGACGCGGTCGCCGTGCAGACCAGCCTGCAGCGGCATTTCAGCTTGAAGACCTCGCAACGGACCAGTGAGATGGGCCCGATCGCGGGCATCGAGGCGAATGGCGCGGCGGAGGTGGTGATCCACTACAAGAAGCCGTTCGCGCCCATCACCGCGGCGCTGGCCGACCGGGCCGGAATGATCATGTCCCCGGCCGAACTGACCAAGGCGGGAGACAATTTCGGGGATCATCCGGTGTGCGTCGGCCCGTTCAAGTTCGTGGCGCGGGTGCCGCAGACCTCGATCGTGGTCGAGCGCGATCCGCTGTATTACGACGCGGCGCAGGTGCATCTCGACACCGTCACCTACCGCATCATGACCGAGGCCAATATTCGTGCGGCCAACCTGCGCTCCGGTGACATCCAGGTCGCCGACACCATCAGCCCGCAGGATGCCGATGCGCTGGAAAAGGATTCGAGTCTGCGCCTGTTGCAGTCGCGGGGCCTCAACTTCCGGGGCCTGTACCTGAACATCGGAAACGTGGACGGCGTGGGCAAGCCCGCCAAGCCGATCGACACCCCGCTGGCCAAGGATGCCCGTGTCCGCGAGGCACTCTCGCTGAGCATCGATCGAAACACCTTGGTCGACACGGTATTCAACAATTGGTTCGAGGCAGCGTGCTCGCCGATCGTGCCGCGGAGCACCTACGCCACGCCCGCCGGAATCGCCTGTCCCGCTTACGATCCCCAGCGTGCCCGGCAACTGCTCGCCGAGGCGGGGGTGAAGACCCCGTACCGGGTGAGGTTGCAGGTGCAGAACACACAGGACCAGCTCCGGTACGCGCAGGCACTGCAGGCCGATATCGCGGCGGGTGGATTCGAGCTGGATATCGTCCCGACCGAGTACTCGACCCTGCTCGACGTGCAGAAGCGCGGAACCTATGAGGCGCTGATGCTGGGCTGGTCGGGTCGAATCGACCCGGACGGCAATATCTCCCGGTTCATGACGACCGGGTCCGGCGGCAACTACTCCGGCTACAGCTCGCCGGCGCTCGACGATCTGCTCGGGCAGGCGGCCCGCACCACCGACACCGCGCGCCGTGCGGATCTGTACGGGCGAGCGGTGCAGATCATCCAGAAGGACAACCCATACATCTACACCTACCGCGAGCGGCTGCTGACGGTGCATTCCACCAAGGTGACCGGCATCGAGACGTACCCCGACGGTGTCGTGCGGGTGGGCAAGGCCGCGTTCCTCATGGACAAGGGCTGAGGACCATGCGCATTCGCTTGCTCCGGGCCCTCGCCCTCGGTGTCACCGCCCTCGCGGTGGCCTCGTGCTCGCACAGCCAGGCGCCGGTCGCCATCGCCACGCACGCCGACGATTACGGGCAACCGGTCGGTGACCAGCAGGTACAACAGGGCGGCGATCTGGTGATGGGGCTGTCCAACGATCCGGACCGCCTGGACCCGACCACCTCCAGCTCGCTCTACACGCGCTACGTGATGAGCACGATCTGCGAAAAGCTCTACGACAACAACGCTTCCGGCAACCTCGTCCCCCAGCTGGCCACGGAGCTGCCGCGCTTCTCCGACGACGGCCTGACGGTCACCATCCCGATTCGCACCGGGGTCAGCTTCGCCGACGGCACGCCGTTCGACGCGGCCGCGGTCCGTACCAGCCTGCGGCGGCACCTGAGCATGGAGGGCTCGCAGCGCAGCGCCGAACTCGGCCCGATCGCCGAGGTCGAAACGGACGGTCCCGCCCAAGTGGTGATCCACTACCGCACGCCCTTCGCGCCGATCACCGCCGCGCTCGCCGACCGCGCCGGAATGATCATGTCGCCGACCGCGCTCAAGGAGGAGGGCAACGACTTCGGCGACCATCCGGTGTGTGTCGGCCCGTTCAAGTTCGCGCAGCGCACGGCGCAGACCTCCATCGTGGTTGAGCGTGATCCCCTGTACTACGACGCCCAGAACGTGCACTTCGACACCATCACCTATCGCATCATGGCCGACCCCAAGGCTCGCACGGCCGCGCTGCACTCGGGTGCGATCCAGGTCGCGGACACCATGTCGCCCCAGGACGCCGACGCGCTGAGCACAGATCCCCGTCTGCACCTGCTGGTTTCGGGTTCGTTCGGCTTCCAGGGCTTCTACCTGAACATCGGCAATGTGGACGGTGCGGGCAAGACGCCGAAGCAGATCGACACCCCGCTCGCCAAGGATCCTCGTATCCGCCAGGCGCTCTCGCTGAGCATCGATCGGCAGGCGTTGGTGGACAAGGCGTTCAAGGGCTGGTACGACCCGGCGTGCACGGCCATCGCACCGCTCACCTCCTATGCGACGCAGGCCAGTACGGCGTGCCCGGCCTTCGATCCGGAGCGCTCGCGCCGGTTGCTGGCCGAGGCGGGGGTGCAGACTCCCTACCCGATCTCCATGCAGGTCATGAATGTCGCCGACCAGCTCGAATACGCGCAGGTGCTGCGGGACGCGGTGGCCGCCGGCGGATTCGATCTGCGGATCGTGCCGACCGAATACTCGGCCATGCTCGACGCGCAGAAGCGCGGCACCTATGAGGCGCTGCTGCTGGGCTGGTCCGGGCGCCTGGACCCGGACGGCAATATCGCCCGCTTTCTCGTGACGGGTTCCACCGGCAACTACACCGGATACAGCTCCCCCTCGTTGGACGATGTGCTGGCCTGGGCCGCGCACACCACCAGTCCCGCGCGGCGCGGGGCCCTGTACGAGCAGGCGGTCCGGTCCATCGCGCGGGACAACCCGTACATCTACACCTATCGGCTGCGCAACCTGACCGCGCACTCGACCCGGGTGACCGGGATCGAGGTGTACGCCGACGGCGCGGTCCGGCTCGGCAAGGCGGCGTTCGTCTCGGAACGGAATAGCTGAAAACCATGTTGCAGTTTGTCTTCCACCGCCTCTGGCAATCCGCGGTGACGCTGGTGCTGGTCTCGCTGGTCGTGTTTGCCGGAGTGCGCGCGCTGCCCGGCGACCCGGCCACGGCGATGGCCGGTGAACAGGCGGATCCGGCGACCATCGCCGCGGTGCGGACCGATCTGGGGTTGGATCGGTCGCTGCCGGTGCAGTATCTGGACTTCGCCGGGCACGCGTTGCACGGTGACTTCGGCCGGTCCATTCGGACCGGAACCCCCGTGGGCCACATGATTCGGGTGACCCTGCCGGTCACCCTCGAATTGGCGCTGTACGCCGTGCTCATCGCGGTGCTGGTCGGCGTGATCGGCGGCGTGATCGCCGCGGCGTATCGCGGGCGCTGGCCCGAATGGGTGGTCAACGGCGTCTCGCTGGTCGGGTTGTCGGTGCCCACCTTCTGGCTGGGCATCCTCGCCGTGCTCTACCTGTCGGTCGGGCTGGGGCTGTTCCCGGCGTCGGGATATGTGTCCCCGTTCGAGCATCCGTTGCGCGGCCTCTACTTCCTGACGCTGCCCGCGCTGATCCTGGGCGTGACGCACGCGGCGGTCGTGCAGCGGCAGACGCGCTCGTCCATGGTGGAGACGCTGACCGCCGACTTCGTTCGCACGGCCCGGGCCAAGGGGCTCGCACCGCGCACGGTGATCCTGCACTACGGGCTGCGCAACAGCCTGATCGTGGTGACCACGGTCATCGGCCTGCAGCTCGGCCTGCTCATCGCGGGCACGGTGGTCACCGAGCGCATCTTCAGCCTGCCCGGCATCGGGAAGCTGACCCTGGATTCGGTGTTCTCCCGGGACTATCCGGTGATTCAAGCGGTCGTGCTGGTGATCGCCGCGTCCTACATCGTGATCAATCTGCTGGTCGACGTGCTGTACACGGTGATCGACCCGCGAGTGCGAGTGTCCGGGAGGGCGCAGTGACTGTGTCGGAGAGCACCGAGTCCAGCCCCGAGGATGCCGGGGTGGACCTCGAGGCGCCCGCGGAATCCACTCCGGTGGAGACCGAATCACCTGTGGCCGAACCCGATTCACCCACGACTACCCCGCCGCCCACGGCGGTGCGCGGTCGCGTGCTGCGCCGCTTGCGGGCCAATCCGCTGGGCATGGTCGGCGCGGCGTTGCTGCTGATCGTGATCGCGGCCGGGGTGTTCGCGCCCCTATTGGCTCCCTACTCGCCCGCCGAGGTGCATTTCCCGACCCCGTTCCAGAAGCCGGGGACGGTCGGATTCGCGCTGGGCACAGACGATCTGGGACGCGACGTGCTCTCGCGGGTGCTGTACGGCACCCGCGCCTCGCTCGAGGTGGGCGTGCTGGCGGTGCTGTGCGCGGTGGTCGTCGGGGTGCCGATGGGTCTGGCCGGGTATTGGCGGTGGCTGGACGCGGTGCTGTCGCGGATCGCGGACACAGTACTGGCCTTCCCGTTCGTCATGCTCGCCGTCGGGCTCACCGCCCTCTACGGCGGGGGCCTCACCCAGGCCGCCATCGCCCTCGGCGTCGCGCAGGTGCCGGTCATGATGCGGGTGGTGCGCGCGGAGACGTTGCGGCTCGAGGAAACCGACTTCGTGCTCGCGGCCCGCGCCATGCACGTCCCGTCATGGCGCATTCTCGGCGAGCACGTCGTGCCCAATGCGCTGGGCCCGATCATCGTGCAGGCCACCGTGATCATGCCGACTGCCGTGCTCGGCGAGGCGATCCTGTCGTTCCTGGGTCTGGGCATCAAGCCGCCGAAACCCAGCCTGGGCATCATGCTTTCGGACGCGCAGCAGTATCTGATGCGCACACCGTGGCCGGGCATCTTCCCGGGTGTGACGCTGCTGCTGATCTGCTTGGGATTCAATCTTTTCGGCGATGCGCTGCGCGATGCGCTCGATCCGAAGACGAGCCGTTGAAGGGACCGCGATGAGCGAATCACTGTTGGAGATCAGCGATCTGCGCGTGGACTTCGGCGCGGTCACGGCCGTGGACGGGGTCGACGTGACGGTTGCGCCCGGTGAGCGCGTCGCACTGGTCGGCGCCTCCGGATCCGGCAAATCCTCACTCGCGCACGCGATCATCGGCCTGCTTCCCGGCTCCGGCCGAGTCCGTGACGGGAGCATCCGGTGGCGGGGTACGGACATCACCCGCGCCGATGAGAAGCAGATGCGCGGGATCCGCGGCAAGGAAATCGGTTTGGTGCCGCAGGACCCGATGTCGAACCTGAATCCCGTGTCCCGGGTGGGACGACAGGTGTCGGAAACCCTGGTGGCACACGGCCTCTGCTCGGGGCGAGCGGCTTCGGACCGAGCGATCGAATTGCTCGGCGAGGCGGGCCTGTCCGAGCCGGCCCGGCGCGCGCGCCAGTACCCGCACGAACTCTCCGGCGGCCAGCGCCAGCGCGCGCTGATCGCCATCGGCCTGTCCTGCCGGCCCGGCCTGCTGATCGCCGACGAGCCCACCTCCGCCCTCGACGTCACCGTGCAACGCCGGATCCTCGACCATCTGGAAGAACTCACCAAGGAATTGGGGACCGCGCTGCTGCTGGTCACCCACGACCTGGCACTGGCGGCCGAGCGGGCGGACCGGGTGCTGGTGATGTCCGAGGGGCGGATCGTCGAATCCGGCCCCGCCCGCGAGGTATTGACCGATCCACAGGAGGACTACACCCGCCGACTGGTGGCCGCCGCGCCGGCGCGCCTCACGGTGCTCCCGCCGACCGAGGAGACCACCGACTCCGAGTCCGCTGTCACGGAAGAGCCTCCGATACTGGAGGTTTCGCAGCTCACCAAGGAGTTCCGAATCCGGGGCCGCCGCGAAGTGGTTCGTGCTGTCGACAATATTTCGTTCACCGTCGGCCGTGGCCGCACCACCGCCATTGTCGGCGAATCAGGTTCGGGCAAGACCACCACCTCCCGCATGGTGCTGGGACTGCTGCCCGCCACCTCCGGCATCGTGCGATTCGACGGCGAGGAGGTGGCGACCCTGCGCGGCGCACGGCTCCGGGCGGCACGGCGCGCGATGCAGCCGGTCTTCCAGGACCCGTACTCGTCGCTGGACCCGATGTGGACGGTCGAACGCCTCATCACGGAACCGTTGCGCGCCTTCGCAACCGGCGACCGCACCACCCACCGCGCCCGCGTCACCGAACTCCTCGACCAGGTGGCGCTCCCCGCGAGCCTCGCCCACCGCTACCCGCACGAGCTGTCCGGCGGTCAACGCCAGCGAGTGGCCATCGCCCGCGCCCTGGCCGTCGAACCCCGCCTCATGATCTGCGACGAGCCCGTCTCGGCCCTGGATGTCCTGGTACAGAACCAAATCCTCACCCTCCTCGCCACCCTCCAGTCCGAACTGAACCTCAGCTACCTGTTCATCACCCACGACCTGGCTGTCGTGCGCGCCCTCGCCCACGACGTGGTGGTCATGCGCAACGGCCGAATCCTGGAACAGGGCCCCACCGACCGAATCCTCAACTCCCCCAACGACCCTTACACCCGAGACCTCCTGGCCGCCATCCCCGGCGCCACCGCTCCCCAGCCCGCGGAGGCCACGGAGGACACGGAGGCCACGGAGGCCACGGAGGACACGGAGGACAGCGAATCCTCAACCCTCCCAGAATTGTCCGACCAGCCCCACTGATCGGAAGTACTCGCGGGAGTTCGAGGGCTTCGCCCCCACCGCCCCTGGACCCGATCGAGCACGCAGTAGCCCGCATCGTCGGCGAGCCGCACGACCTGGGGCTCACGCACCGGCAGGCGCAATCCGGCGCGATCCAGGCCACGCGGGTCGGGCGGGCGCAGGCGAGCGGTGCGGCCGCCGGGCTCCAGGGGTGGGGTGGGCGGCCGCGGTGGCAGGTCCGGCAACCGAACCGGTTGCGGCACAGTGATATCCGACCAGGTGATGACGGTCTGTCGTTCGGCGCGGAAGAGTAGGCCGCCGCGAATCCAGTGGGAGGCCAGGATCCGCCCGGACAGCACGACCTCGAGTACGGTGAAGCGGCCGCCGTAGGGTTCCGGTGCGGCTTCGGATACGGCGTGGAAACCGCAGCTGCAGTCCTCGTCCGGCACCGCGTGACTCCGACCGCGCCGGCATTCGGCGATCGCGTCGCGCGGGTAGGGCGCCCCGCCGGTCGCCGGAATGAACCGATCCCCGTCGATGTGCCGGGCCACCTTGCGGGCCATGACCACCCAGACCCCGTCGTCGGTCCGGCGCAGGCTGGGCCGGACCACCTCGGGGACGTGAGGCCGCTCCCGCGTCCCGGCTTCGAAGGATCCGATCAGTCCATAGCCTTCGCACATGTGCGTTCCTTGCTCGGGGATGTCCTTCCTACCGAGCGTACGCCCGTACCTCTACCCCACTACCGCAATTATCCTGCGGCACAGTCCGATTCAGGCCAGCTGTTCGATCTTGGCGGCGAGTTCCGCGCCGGTCATGGGCTCGCGCGCGATGACGGCGATGGTGTCGTCGCCCGCGATGGTGCCGACCACCTCCGGCAGGGCGGCGCGGTCGAGGGCGCTGGCCAGGAAGTGCGCGGCGCCCGGCGGGGTACGCAGGACTGCGATATTGCCGCTGGCGTCGGTGGAGACCAGCAGGTCGCCGAGCAGTTTCGAGAGCCGCTCGGTGCCGCCGGTCACGCCGCGGACAGGGCTGCCGTCCTCGGGAACCACATACACGCCGGCGCCGCCGTCGGCCGCGCGCAGCTTGACCGCGCCGAGTTCGTCGAGGTCGCGGGACAGTGTCGCCTGGGTGGTCTCGATGCCCTCGGACGAGAGCAGCACGGCCAGTTCCGACTGGCTGCGCACCTCGTGCTGGGAGAGGATGGCGACGATCCGGGCCTGGCGGCCGGCGCGGGTGCGGGCAATGGCCGCACCCGACTTGCCGGACACCGGTGCGGCCGTGCGACGTTCGCCGCTGCTCACCTCTCGCCTCGCTGGTGTCGCTCCAGCAGCCACACCAGCAGCGCCTTCTGCGCGTGCAGGCGGTTCTCGGCCTCGTCCCAGACCGCGCTGTGCGGGCCGTCGATGACCTCGTCGGTGATCTCCTCACCGCGGTGCGCCGGAAGGCAGTGCAGCACCGTCACATCCGCGGCCGCACGGGCCAGCAGCCCGGCATTGACCTGGAAGGGACGGAACGGGGCGACGCGGTCGCGGCCGTCGTTCTCCTGGCCCATGGAGGTCCAGGCATCGGTGACCAGCGCGTCCGCGCCCTCGGCCGCGGCCTGCGGGTCATCGGTGATGGTGATGGTCGCGCCGGTCTCGGCGGCGCGTTTCTGGGCGGCGTCGACGATCCAGCCGAACGGCTCGAAACCCTCGGGGGCGGCGATGGTCACGTTCATGCCCGCGGTGGCGCCGCCGAGCATGAGCGAGTGCGCCATATTGTTCGCGCCGTCGCCGAGATAGGTGAGGTTGCGGCCGCTCAGGTCGGAGCCCTTGCGCTCCTTCAGCGTCTGCAGATCCGCCAGCACCTGGCAGGGGTGGAACTCGTTGGACAGCGCGTTGAC
Organism: Nocardia sp. NPDC046763; assembly: GCF_040645495.1. NCBI lineage: Bacteria > Bacillati > Actinomycetota > Actinomycetes > Mycobacteriales > Nocardiaceae > Nocardia > Nocardia sp. NPDC046763. Next base: position 72,260 of record NZ_JBEYYI010000014.1, read on the forward strand.
CACGGGAACCGTTGCGGCACCGGCCATCTCGTCCAGACGCGCCTGCTCGAAGGTGCGCCAGACGATGGCGTCCACATACCGCGACAGCACCCGGCCGGTGTCGGCGAGGGTCTCCTCGCGTCCCAGCTGAGTGTCGCGGCCGTCGACCACGACGGCGTGCCCGCCGAGCTGGGCGATGCCCATCTCGAAGGAGAACCGGGTCCGGGTGGAGTTCTTCTCGAACATGACCGCGACGCCGCGCGGGCCCTCCAGCGGCCGCCGCGACTGCGGTGCGGCCTTCAATTCCGCTGCCAGCGCGAGGATCTCGGCCTGCTCGGCGGGGGTGACGTCATCGTCACGCAGGAAATGCCGGATAGTCACTTGGTCTCCTTCTGGGCCTGGGCGGCATCGAGGATGCCGGGCAGGTCGGACAGGAAGTTCTCCGCCTGGGTCTCGGTGAGCACCAGGGGCGGAGCGAGGCGAATCACGTTGGGCTTGGCCGGATTCAGCAGGTACCCGGCCTCCCGGGCGGCCAGCTCCACGTCCGTGGAGGCATCGGCGGTCAGCTGGATACCGATGAGCAGGCCCGCACCCCGCACGTGGTCGACCAGCGGGTGGCCGAGGGTCTCGATCCCGTCGACGAGGATCTTGCCCACCGTCTCCACGTGCGAGAGCAGACCGTCTTCGTCGATGGTCCGCAGCACGGCCAGCGCCGCCGCCGCGCACACCGGATTGCCTCCGAAGGTGGTGCCGTGCATGCCCGGCTGCAGCAGCTCCGCGGCCGGGCCCTGGGCCAGCACGGCGCCGATGGGCAGGCCGCCGCCGAGGCCCTTGGCCAGGGTGATGACATCGGGCACGATGCCCGCGGCCTGGTGCGCGTAGAACGCGCCGGTGCGGCCGATTCCGGTCTGCACCTCGTCCAGGATCAGCAGCGCGCCTTGCTCTTTGGTGATGGCGCGGGCCTTGGCCAGGTAGTCGGCCGGGGGCACCACGACGCCGCTCTCCCCCATGATGGGTTCCAGGAACACCGCGGCCGTGTCCTTGTCGACGGCGGCGGCCAGGGCCAGCGCGTCACCATAGGGCACGTGGATCACGCCGGGCGGCATGGGCTCGAACGGTTCCCGCTTCGAGGGCTGACCGGTCAGCGCGAGCGCGCCCATGGTGCGGCCGTGGAAGGCCTCCTCGCAGGCGATGATCTTCCTCCGCCCGGTCAGCCGCGCCATCTTGAAGGCGGCCTCGTTGGCCTCGGTGCCGGAGTTGCAGAAGAACGCCTTCCCGTGCCCGTCGCCGAAGTGCGCGAGCAGCCGCTCGGCCAGCTCGATGACCGGTTCGCTGGCATACAGGTTCGAGACGTGACCTAGGGTGCCGAGCTGCTGGGTGACCGCGGACAGGATGGCCGGGTGCGCGTGGCCGAGGCTGTTGACCGCGATGCCGCCCAGGAAGTCGAGGTAGCGCTTGCCGTCGGCGTCGTAGACGACCGCGCCCGCGCCGCGCACCAGCGCCACCTTGGGGGTGCCGTAGTTGTTCATCAGCGCGGTGTTCCACCGCTGCTGGATGTCGGCTGTGCTCATGAGATCTCCTGTGCGGGGGTGACCATCGTGCCGATGCCTTCCCCGGTGAACAGTTCCAGCAGGACCGAGTGGGCGACACGTCCGTCGATCACGTGCGCGGTGGGAACGCCGCACTCGACGGCACGCAGGCAGGCTTCCATCTTGGGCACCATGCCCTCGTCCAGCGACGGCAGCAACTTGGCCAGCTCGTCGGTGTCGATGCGGCTGGTCAGCGAGGACCGGTCCGGCCAATTCGTGTACAGGCCCTCGACATCGGTGAGGATGACCAGCTTCTCCGCGCCGATGCCCTGGGCCAGCGCGGCAGCGGCGGTGTCGGCGTTGATGTTGTGCACCACGCCGTCGGCGTCCGGGGCGATGGTGGAGACCACCGGAATCCGGCCCGCCGCAATGAGATCCAGCACGGCCTCCGGCTTCACCTCGGTGACGTCGCCGACCAGGCCGATATCGGTGGCCTCACCGTCGACCTGCACGGTGCGGCGGGTGGCGGTGAACAGCCGGGCGTCCTCGCCGGAGATGCCGACCGCGTACGGGCCATGGGCGTTGATGAGCCCCACCAGTTCCCGGCCGACCTGACCGAACAGCACCATGCGCACGACGTCCATGACCTCGGGCGTGGTGACGCGGAAGCCGCCGCGGAATTCGCCCGTCATGCCGAGCTTCTTCAGCATGGCGCTGATCTGCGGCCCGCCGCCGTGCACCACCACCGGGTGTACGCCGACGGTGCGCAGGAACGCCATGTCGGCCGCGAAGGCCCGCTTCAGCTCGTCGTCGATCATGGCGTTGCCGCCGTACTTCACGACCACGATCTTGTCGCGGAACTTCTGCAGCCACGGCAGCGCGTCGGCGAGAACGTGCGCCTTGTCGAGGGCCGAAAGCTGTTTCACCACATCGCTCATGAGCTGTAGGCCGAGTTCTCTTCGACATAACCGTGCGAGAGGTCGGTGGTGCGGACGGTGGCCTTGCCGTCGCCGAGACCCAGCTCCACGAGCACCTGGATGTCGGGGCCGGACAGGTCGACCTCGCGGGCGCCCGGCGCGCCCGCGCCGTCGATGCACACCGGAGATCCGTTGAACGACACCGAGACCCGATCCGGATCCAGTTCGATGGGCGCGATGCCGATGGACGCCAGCACCCGGCCCCAGTTCGGGTCGGAGCCGAAGAAGGCGGTCTTGACCAGGCTGTCGCGGGCCAGCGCCCGCGCGCCGATGAGCGCTTCCTCTTCGCTGACAGCGCCCTGCACGGTGATGTGCACGCGCTTGGTGACGCCCTCGGCATCCGACATGAGCTGCTCGGCCAGGTCGTCGCAGACCGCGAGCACGGCCGCGTTCAGATCCGCCTGGCCGGGGGCGACGCCCGAGGCGCCGTTGGCCAGCAGCAGCACGGTGTCGTTGGTGGAGCAGGAGCCGTCCACGTCGAGCCGGTCGAAGGTGTACCTGGTGGCATTGCGCAGCGCCTCGTCCAGCTGCTGCGGGGTGGCGACCACATCGGTGGTGAGCACCACGAGCATGGTGGCCAGCGACGGCGCGAGCATGCCCGCGCCCTTGGCCATGCCGCCCACATTCCACTTGTCCTGGTGGTGGAAGGCGGTTTCCTTCGGCACGGTATCGGTGGTCATGATGGCCCGCGCGGCCTCGGCGCCGCCGGACAGGCCGCCGCCCATCTCGTGCACGATCTCGGTGACGGCCGGGATGAGCTTGTCCATGGGCAGCCGGTCGCCGATCAAACCGGTGGAGCAGACCGCGATCTCGCCCGCGCCGGTCTCGGTTCCCCAGTTGCTCAACGCCTTCGCCAGTTCCTCGGCGGTCGCGTGGGTGTCCTGGAAGCCGCCCGGGCCGGTGCACGCGTTGGCGCCACCGGAATTCAGGATGACCGCGCGCAGCCGGCCGCCGGTCAGCACCTGCTGCGACCACAGCACCGGCGCGGCCTTGACCTTGTTGCGGGTGAACACGCCCGCGGCCGCGTACTCCGGGCCCTCGTTGAACACCAGCGCCAGGTCCGGCTTGCCGCTCTTCTTGATGCCGGCGGCGATGCCCGCGGCCCGGAAGCCCAGCGGTGCGGTGACGCCCTGGGTCCGCACCAGCTTGCCGTTGTCGATCGTCACGGTGCCACTCCTACGGTGGAAAGTCCTGCGGTCTCGTCGATTCCGAGAGCCAGATTCATCGATTGCACCGCGGCGCCCGCGGTGCCCTTGGTCAGGTTGTCGATCGCGCCGATGACCACCAGCAGCCCGGCGTCGGTGTCGACGGTGACCTGGAGGGTGACGGCATTGGAGCCGAGCACCGAACCGGTCTGCGGCAGTACGCCTTCCGGCAGCAGGTGCACGAAAGGCTCGTCGGCATAGGCCTTCTCGTAGACGGCGCGGGCGGTGGCGGCGTCCACGGTGGTGGGGGCGGTGCAGGTGGCCAGGATGCCGCGCGGCAGCGGGGCCAGCACCGGGGTGAACGACACGCTCACGTCGGCGTCGGATCCGGTGGCAGCCTTCAGGTTCTGCGCGATCTCGGGGGTGTGCCGGTGCGCGCCCGCGATGCCGTAGGCCCGCAGCGAGCCCATCACCTCCGAGCCCAGCAGGCCCACATCGAGTTTGCGGCCCGCGCCCGACGTGCCGCTCACCGCAACCACATTCACGCGCGGTTCGATGATTCCGGCCGCGACTGCCGGGGCCAGCGCCAGGCTCGACACGGTCGGGTAGCAGCCGGGGACGGCGATCCGGGTGGCGCCGCGCAGCTTCTCGCGCCCGCCGGGCAGCTCGGGCAACCCGTAGGGCCAGCTGCCGGCGTGCGGGGTGCCGTAATACCTCTCCCACGCCGCCGCGTCGGTGAGCCGGAAGTCGGCGCCGCAGTCGATGATGATCGTGGATTCCGGCAACGCCGTGGCGATCGCCGCGGACTGCCCGTGCGGCAGGCCGAGGAAGATCACATCGTGGCCGGAGAGCTCCTCGACGGTGGTGGGCGCGAGCACCCGATCGGCCAGCGGCAGCAGATGCGGCTGCAGCTCACCCAGGGTGGTACCGGCGTTGGACCCCGCGGTCAGCGCCCCGATCTCGAGGCGCCCGCTTCGGTAGGCTGGATGGCCGAGCAGCAGGCGCAGGACTTCACCGCCCGCGTACCCGCTCGCACCAGCTACCGCGACCCGCAGGGGCCCGCTCGAGGTATCCACCATGTGATGATTATGCACGACCGTGCAAGCTCATTCACAACCGGGCGGAAATCTGACAGAGAGCGCCGCTTACGGCACACTCGACAGCGCCATGTACGACGACGCCACCCAACCGCTGCCGGTCGTCGGCCCCCAGCCGGGCCGCACCCGCCGGGCACCGGAGACGCCAAACCCGACTCCCCGCCGCTCGCGGCGCGCCGAGGCGGACTCCACCAGCCGGCGCGCGGACAAGCGGCGCACCGATGGCAAGCGTGATCGCAGCGGCGGCAAGCCGGAGCGCACCGCGGCCCAGCGCGAGCGCGACAAACGCCTGCGCCTCGCCGGACGCGGCATCACGGCCCTGGTGGCCGCGGGTGTGATCGGTGTAACAGGTCTGGTCTGGTACGGCCGCAACGACTTCGATTCCGGCTTCGTCCGCTCGGGCGCGATCTCACCGGAGGACGTCAATCTCGACGGCGACATCAATATGCTGCTGATCGGCCTGGACACCCGGAAAGACCTGAACGGCAACGATCTGCCAAAGGACATCCTCGACCAGCTGCACGCCGGCGACGGCACCGAGGGCGGCTACAACGCCAATTCGCTGATCCTGGTGCACATTCCGAAAGACCTGAAGCACATCATCGCGTTCTCCATTCCGCGCGACGATTACGTTCCGGTGCAGGGCATTCCGGGCTACGACCACGCCAAGATCAAAGAGTCCTACGGCCTCAAGAAGTACACGGTCGAGGAGAAACTCAAGGCGAAGGGCATGTCCGACGGGCCCGACCTGGAGCGTCAGGGCCGGGAAGCGGGCCGCGCCAGCATCGTCCAGACTGTGAAAGCGCTCACAGGCGTGCCCATCAACCGGTTCGCGGAGATCTCCCTGGCCGGCTTCTACGACCTCGCGACCGCGCTCGGCGGTGTCGACGTGTGCCTCAATCACGCCGTGGACGACAGCTACTACTCCGGCGCGCAGTTCCCCGCCGGACCCCAGCACCTGGACGGCTCCGACGCGCTGGCGTTCGTGCGGCAGCGGCACGAGCTGGAGAACGGCGACCTCGACCGCACACACCGGCAGCAGGCGTTCCTGACCTCGGTGGCCAATTCCATGAAGAGCTCGGGCACGCTGGCCAACCCGGGCCGGCTCAAGGCGCTGATGGATGTGGCGCACAAGGATGTGGTGCTGTCGGACGGCTGGAGCCTCACCGATTTCGCCACCACGCTGGGCCGCGCGGAGAACCCGACGGTGGAGTTCCGCACGCTGCCGGTGCTGCGCTACGACACGGTCGACGGCCAGGACGTGAACGTCATCGATCCGGTGGCCATCAAGAAGATGGTGCGCGAGGCGTTCGGCGTCTCCACCCCGGCCGCGCCCAGCGCCCCCGCCACCACGCCCACCTCGACCCTGGACGTGGTCAATGCCAGCGGCACGCCCGGTCAGGCCGCCAAGGTGTCGAAGTTGCTGACCGCCAAGGGATTCCCGGCCGGTGACGTGGCCAACGCCACCTCCGCCGACGGCACCACCTCGACCGTCTACTACGGCACCGGCGCAGACACCGACGCCAAGCAGTTGTCGGAGATGTTCGGTGGCATCCCGGTGAGCCCGTCCACCGAGGTGTCCAGCGGGCACGTGAAGCTGGTCGTCGGCGCCGACCTCGAGATTCCGGCATCGCTGGACCCGACCGCCGCCACCACCAGCCCGACCACCACCGTGGGCGGCTCCTCGACCAGCGCCGCGGCCACCGACACCACCACGGACTCACCCGATTCCGGCAAGCCCGTCACCACCCAGATCGGTTCGAAGATCCCCTGCGTGAATTGATCCACCCGCGGCCGGTCGCTGAAATCCCCAGTCACACAACGGTTCAGCGGCCGCCGAGCACCCCGGGTCACCGTTCCAGGGTGCGGGTCCGTTCGGCGGTGCCCAGCTTGTCCGGGTTGCGGATGGCGTACAGCCCGGTGATGCGGTCGCCGAAAGTCTCGATAAGCTCGACGGTGTCGAGGCGTCCGTCGGCGGTGCGCAGCAGCAGGGCCGGCAGCGCATTGTAGGTGCCGACCTCGACGGTCATGTCCGCCATGGCTTTCCGGCTCAGCCCGATCAGATAGTGGGCGACGCGTTCCGCGCCGACGACCGGGCGGCGCGCCGCGCTCACCTTGCCGCCGCCATCGGCGATCTGGACGACATCGGGGGCCAGCACATCCATGAGGGTCTGCAGGTCACCGGTTTGCGTGGCCCGCAGGAACCGGTCGATCACCTCGCGGCTGGTCTCGGAGTCGGGTTCGAAGCGCTTGCGCCGGGACCGCACGTGCGCGCGGGCCCGATGCGCGATCTGGCGCACGGTGGCATCGGATTTGCCGACCATGCCGGCGATATCGACAAAGCTGTGGCCGAACACCTCCGACAGCACGAACACCGCACGTTCGGTGGGCCCGAGGGTCTCGAGCACCAGCAGCATGGCCATCGACACCGATTCGGCCAGCAGCACATCATGACTGGCGTCGGATTCGGTGCGAATGGGCTCGGGCAGCCAGCTGCCGACGTAGTCCTCACGGCGGCGGCGCACGGTCCGCAGGTGGTTGAGCGCCTGCCGGGTGACGATGGTGGTGAGGTAGGCGCGCGGATGCTCGATCCGCGCCGGATCGGTCTCGCGCCAGCGAAGATAGCTGTCCTGCAACACATCCTCGGCGTCGGCGGCGCTGCCGAGCAGCTCGTAGGCGATGGTGAACAGCAGCGGCCGCAGCCGATCGAACGCGTCCACCCCGCTCATCGGTCCGGTATCAGCGCCGATGCTCATATCCGAAGCCTAATCACGAACCGGGCGAACACGAGACCACCCTTCAGGAGCCACTACGTCAACTCACTGGACAGCATGTACATTGAGCCGCGTACGGCCGCCGACCCGAAGGGACATCCAATGCCCGGCACCGATTCCGGCCCGCTGACCCTGGCGGGTCGCTTCAACTAATACTCCAGCACCCATCTCGGCGCGGTAGCCCGCTGCTATGCCCGCCTGCACCGCCGCCTCTTCGACCGTTTCGGCGGCACCCGCTTCACTACCCTCTTCGGCCACCCCGTCCTCGAATTGACCGTCCCCGGCCGCAAATCCGGCCAGCCCCGCCCGGTGATGCTCATGCTGGTTCGCTCCGGCGACACCCTCCTGGTCTGCGGCTCCAATGGCGGCAACCCCGGCACTCCCAACTGGTGGAAAAACCTCCTCGCCACCGACCGCGCCGACGTCCGCATCGGCCGCGAAACGTTCCCCGTCACGACCCGCGTAGTCACCGACGACACCGAATACGCCACCCACTGGCGAACCCTCGCCGCCGCCTACCCCCACTTCACCACCTACCGAGCCCTGAGCCCCCGCCACTTTCCCATCGCCGTCCTCACCCGCGCCGACGCCTGAACCATGCGGTGATCACCGGCAGCTTTCGCCACCGGGCTCCACGCACACCGCGAATTACCATGCGACCGTTGCCATCTGCGACGTCGACCGTATCCATCGACTATGTCGACGAGGCGCGATTCCGAGCCCCCGACGCGAACGGCACTTGCTCGCTGCACACAGCAGACCTCGTGATGCGTCGCTTGCGGCCTCCGTGTCCGGGTTGATACCGTGCCGTGGACCGTGACATCACGAAGGAGGTGAGACCCATGAATGACGTATCAAGGTGGGTGCTCCCCATCGTGGTCGCGGTTGGGCGTACGAAGTAGCTGTCGCCGGGAGCGCCTGTGTTGCAAGGCATTCCGAGAGGCAGAACATCATGCACCTGAACTTCACCGCGGAGACGTCGGAAAACGGCGTCCGTGAACGCGATTTCCTCCTGGGCGAGATCACCGGCGTACTGTGGTCGCCCGAATCCGTGTCCGAGAACGCACCCCTGATCCTGCTGGGTCACAGTGGCGGCGTGCACAAGCGCGCCCCGAACCTGGTGACGACGGCGCGTCACTTCGTGACCGAATCCGGTTACCGGGTGGCCGCCATCGACGCCCCGGGGCACGGCGACCGGCCGCGCAACGCGGAGGACCAGCGGTGGGCCGACGCGCTGCACGCGGCGCGGGCCGCCGGGGAACCGATGGACTCGATCATCGCCGAGTTCAATATGTCCCTGGCCGAGCGGGCCGTGCCGGAGTGGCAGGCCACCCTGGACGCGCTGCAGGCGCTGCCGGAGATCGGCCCGGCCGCTCCGGTCGGCTACGGCGGCATCACCCTGGGCACCGTCATCGGCATGATGCTGGTGGCCGCCGAGCCCCGCATCCGGGCCGCGACCTTCAACAGCGTCTTCGTGTTCGACGCACTGTTCGAGGCCGCACGCAAGATCACCATCCCCCTCACCCTCCAGGTCGCCTGGAACGATGAGGAGATCGACCGGAGGCCCAGCTTCGACCTGTTCGAGGCGTTCGCGTCGGAGGAAAAGACGCTGCTGGCGAATCCTGGCCGGCACAATCAGATGGCCAGGACCCAGCCCGATTTCGCGGCGGCGTTCATGCGCCACCATTTGGGCCGGTAGCCGAAAGAGTCCATCCGGCAACGGATGACCCCGGCAACGGATGACCCCGGCAACGGATGACCATCGACAAAGGGAAGCGGTGACCCGCTTCCCTTTTCAAGGTATATCGCACCCCCGGGCTTGCGGCAAGACCCCCGGTATGCCGCAGAATCGCTGACCGTAGCCGGAATCCATGGAATGGAGTAGCGCGAGTGCGTGTGACGAATGCCGACGTGATCATTGCGGGCGCGGGCCCGACGGGTCTGATGCTGGCCGCCGAACTGCTGGCGGCCGGAGTGCGGCCGGTGGTCCTGGAGCGGCAGCCGCAGCTGCGGACCGTGCCGAAGGCCAATGGTTTCAGCGGGCAGATCCTGCAATTGCTGAGCTATCGAGGCGTGCTGGATCGGTTCGAATCGGCCGGCGCGGCGGTCGCCGCCCCCACGGCGGCCTTCCCGTTCGGCGGACTGCATGTGGACCTGAGCCCGCTGCCGGATCCGCCGCTGCGCGCGCTGCACCTTGCGCAGCCGCGGCTCGAGCAGCTGCTCGACGAGCTGGTGCGCGAGCGCGGTGGCGAGGTGCGGCGCGGGCACACCGTGACCGGGATCGATCAGGACGGCGCCGGGGTCACCGTGGCGGTGTCGGGCCCGGACGGTCCGTATCAGCTGACCGCTCACTATGTCGTGGGCTGCGACGGTGCGCGCAGCAAGGTCCGCGAGCTGGCGGGAATCCCCTTCCCCGGCATCACCTATCCGGAGGTCAACCGCCTGGGTCAGGTCGCCGTGGCGGCCGGGGTGACCGTGCTGGACAACGGCGATCTCGACGTCGCCGGGCACGGTGTCGTCCCCGCCGGTTTCACCCGCACAGATCGGGGCGTGTTCGCGGTCGGCTCGCTCGCCAACGGCCTGCTCATGGTGCAGACCACCGAGGACACCGTCACCGAGACCGATGACAACGAGCCGATGACCCTGGAGGAGCTGGGCGACAGCATCCGCCGCGTGCTGGGCGTCCACCTGCCGCTGGGTGAGCCGATCCGGTTGTCCCGCTACCAGTTCCAGGCACGGCAGGCCGAAAGCTTCCGTGCCGGACGGATTCTGGTGGCCGGCGATGCCGCGCACACGTTCCCGGCCACGGGTGTGGGCCTCAACGCGGGCATGCTCGACGCGGTGAATCTGGCCTGGAAGCTGGCCGCCGACATCGAAGGCCGGGCCTCGGACGGGCTGCTGGACAGCTACCATGCGGAGCGTTCCTTCGCGGCGGCCCGCACCATGGTGCACACCCAGGCGCAGGCGGCGCTGCGGCGCGGCGACGATCCGGCGGCCGAGGCACTGCGGACGCTCTTCCAGGAACTGCTCACCGACGCACCGGCCCTGCAGCGGCTCGGGGCCATGATCGCGGGCGCCGACATCCGCTATCCGATGCCGAATCCCAATGACCATCCGCTGACCGGAGCCTTCCTCTCCGATCTGCGCCTGCACACCGGCATCGCCCAGTCCCTGCACGACGCCCGCCCCGTGCTGCTAGATCTCGCCGACCGCGCGGACCTGCGCGAGATCGCGGAGCAGTGGGGCGACCGCGTCGACATCCGGACCGCCACCACCGTCGACCGGCCCGCCGATGCCGTCCTGATCCGCCCGGACGCCCACATCGCCTGGGCCGCAACGGTCGGCGAATCCTCCGCCACCGCCGAACCCGGGTTGCGGGACGCGCTGACCACCTGGTTCGGCGCACCGACGCGGGTGCCCGTGTCGAGCGCGGGAAACACGGTCAGCGACTGACCAGTTCGGCCACACCGCTGATCCGTCCGGCCCGAGCCCTCGGCCCGGACCGATTTCCGGCGTTCAATTCCGGCATGCCGCAAACGCGGCCGGAACGAAATCGCTTGGAAGGACCGGGAAATGACCGAGTTCGTAACGCTCGAGCACGGGCGGATCGCGTGTGACGTGGCCGGGGACGGACCGCTGGTGGTGCTGTCGCACGGCATGGGGACCTGGCGGCAGGAGTTCCGGCACCTGGTCGGGCCGCTGGTCGCGGCCGGATACCGGGTGGTGAACGCCGATATGCGCGGACACGGCGAATCCAGCCTGGACTGGCCCTCGGTGACCGGGAAGGAAGCCATCAGCCGCACCGACGTGGCCCACGACCTGCTGGGTGTCATCCGGCATTTCGGGGGACCCGCGGTCATCATCGGGCATTCGCTGTCGGGCGGCTCGGCGACCATCGCGGCGGCGGAAGCCCCCGAATTGGTGAGCGCCATCGTCGAGGTCGACCCGTTCACCCTCACCCAGCAGCTGCATGTCGGCACGATGATCACCAGCCGCCGTTACCGCCGCGGCATGTTGCGCCTGTTCGCCACGCAGGGGCTGAAGTCCCCCACCTGGTGGTTCCGTTACCTCGACATCGCTTACCCGACCAAGCCCGCCGATCAGGACAGCTACCTCGACGAACTGCGGACCGTCCTGCGGCAGCCCGGACGCTGGGCGGAATTCATGAAGACCGGCGCGACCACTCCGGCCGACGCCCACGCCCGAATCGCCGATATTCGTTGCCCCGCACTGGTGCTCATGGGCGCCGAGGATCCGGACTTCGCCGACCCGGAGGCCGAGGCCGAAGCGGTCGTGGCCGCCATGCCGCCCGGACTGGGCCAGGTCGCCATGGTGGCAGGCGCAGGCCACTACCCGCACGCGCAGTGCGCCGACCGGGTGGCCGACCTGGTCATCCCGTTCCTCGACCGGCACACCGCCCGCCCCACACCCGAATCGGTCAGCCACTGACCATGGCAGCCGAGCCCGGCGACTGCGATGATGTCGGGATGCCCGCGCCTCGCACCATCGTTTTCGTTGTCTACCAGGGCATGCAGCTGTCCGAGCTGGCCGGGCCGCTGGATGTGTTCGCGCTGCTCAACGGCGTCCGCGAAAGGCCGCCCGCGCTACTGCCGCCGGTTCTGCAGGAGCATCCCATCGGTTCGGCGGATTCGGACGACGCGGCCCTGCCCTACCGCCTGCTGACCGCCTCGCCCGGGGGCCGCCCGATCACCGCGGACGGCGGCCTCACTCTCTCGGTGGAGCATTCGCTGCACGACATCGCCGCCGGCGACGACTTCGACACCCTGATCGTCGTGGGCGGCATGGCCTCCGGGCCGGCCGGGGCGGAGGTGGTGCGGGAGCTGCCCGCCCTGGCCCGCAAGGCGCGGCGGGTGACCTCGGTGTGTGCGGGCGCGCTGCTGCTGGCCGCGGCCGGGTTGCTCGACGGCTACCGGGCCACCACCCACTGGGCCTCGACCGACCTGATGGCCCAGCGTTATCCGCGGGTCACCGTCGAACCGGATCGCATCTACGTCCGCGACCGCAATCGCTGGACGTCGGCGGGCATGTCGGCGGGTATCGATCTGGCCCTGGCACTGGTCGAGGACGACTACGGCCGGGAGATCGCCGCCATGATCGCGCGGCTGTACGTGGTGTTCACCCGCCGTCCCGGCGGGCAGACCCAATTCAGCGCGCAGCTGCGCACCCATCCCGCGCGCACGCCCGCCATCCGCGCGGTGCAGCAGTGGCTGCCCGATCACCTCGACGCGAACCTCGGGGTGGCCGAGCTGGCCCGCCGCGCGGGCATGAGCGAACGCAACTTCGCCCGGGCCTTCCGCCTCGAAACCGGCAGTACGCCTGCGGCTTTCGTGGAGGATCTGCGCGTCGAGGCGGCCCGACGCCTGCTGGAGTCCACCGAGCTGACCATCGGTGCGATCGCCCGCCAGATCGGCTACCGCCACGGCGAGACCCTGCATCGGGTGTTCGGCCGCCGCCTGGCCACCACGCCCGAACGCTATCGGCAGCATTTCGCCACCGGCGCGGCTCAATTGGCGGGGACCAGCGAGTAGATCGACCAGAGGCGTTGCGGCAGTTCGAATTCGAAGAGCGGCTGCGACATCCCGCTCAGAAATACGTGTGCAGGAAGTCGACGATCCGCGGCCGCTCGGCGTCGGCGTCATCGATCACCGGGATGAGACGCCACTTGTCGAACGCGGTGCAGGGATGCGAAAGCCCCAGTCGCACCACACTTCCCACCGGCACCTCGTCGTCCGAAGCACCCGGCAGCCGCAGGAAGGCGTGCTGATCGTTCAAGGCCGAAACATGCGCGCCGGCAGGCAGCGACGTGGTCGCAACCGCCGAGAGCCCGCTGTTCGCCGGTCCCGCCATTCGCTGTGGAACTGGCAATCCCAGATCGAACGGAACATCGCGCCTCCCGGCATCGAGCAGCGCGAGTTCCGCTTCCGGGCGGGACACACATCGTGCCCATCCGTGCATGGCCGACCGCAGCGGATGCTCCGCGTGCCCCGCGGCCAATGGTGAAATCCCGGAGTAGAACCCGTCATCGTGCACGAGATACGCGCCGGACCGCAGCACGACCACTGTCGGAACCCCGTGCGCGCCATCCTCATCCGCCAGTCGGGCCAGTCGCTCCACGACGAGGTCCGGATATGCGCTGCCGCCGGCGGTCACGATCGCCCGACGGCGGGCCCGATCAGTCCGGGAATTCGATCCATACCGGGCGGAACCGGCGGGCGCGGGCGAATCGGCCGCCGGCGGCGAGGCTTCCTCCGCGCGGCCAGCCACGGACTGGAATACGAACTCGTCATATCGGCCTGCAGCCATGAGCTCCTGATGCAGGATCGCGAGCTCGTCCAGGTAGTGCCGCACGGCCGCGATGGATTCCGGGGTGCGGTCATGGGCGAGTGCGGCCTCGTAACCGCCGACCCCTGCGAGTCGCAGCCGCTGTGACTTGTGGACCGCGTCGGCAACGGCGTGGGCGGCGGCCAGACCGCGGGCGCCGGTACGCCCGTGCGGGCCACCGAGTTCCACGACGACGTTCAGCCGGACGCCATCGGGCGCGGACTCGAGATGGCGCTCCATCTCCCGGACCGCACCGACGCCGTCGACCCAGCTGTAGAGCTCGAAATCGGGGTCACACGCGATTTCCGTCGCCGCCCAGTGCAACCCGATCGGATCCACCAGGGTATTGGCCAGCACGATGCGGTCGAGGCCGAACGACCGCCCGACCTGGGCCTGCCAGCCGGTGGCGAGGGTGATACCCCAGGAGCCGGTCTCGAGCTGTTCGGCCCAGAGCTGGGGCGACATGGAGGTCTTGCCGTGCGGGGCGAGCCGGACGCCGGCGGCGCGCGCCCAGTCGGCCATGACGGCCCGGTTCGTGTCCAGCGCGGAGCGGTCCATGGTGAGCACCGGCGTCTGCAAGTCGTCCAGGTGCGGATTCGTGGCCAGGTATTCGCGGACGGTCAGTCCCCAGGCGGCCGGGGGTAGCGACTTGTGCCGCGGGCCCAGGACAGCGTCGCCACAGGCGAGGACGCTGTCGCTGAGGGCTGCGGCGACTCCCTTGTCGAGGGCCATGACGCTCCTTTCGGTCGAGGCAACGGTGCATTGCTCGAGTCGAAGCAATCATGCATGGCACGATCCGCGACGCGTGCACCCGCCCGCGGGCTCGAGGCCCTACTCGATGCCGATGTGCTGGTGGTCGGTGCGGATGCGGCCGTCCTCGTCCAGCGCGAGAATGTCCGTCCCGCCGCCGACCACGGTGCCATCGGTGGTCACCATCGACCAGGTGAAGACGATGACCTGCTTCAACAGCACCGTCGCCTTCGCGGGTGCGATGCGCTGCGCGATTCCCTCCGGGGAATGAGCGGGTTCGCCCGTGAGGGAATGAAACAGGGCCGCACGCGGTTTCAGCATGCGGCCCTGTTCGCAGGTCTCGGGTCAGTTCCCGGCGAGCACCGCGAGCACCGGTTCGGACAGGAAGAACGGCTCCAACCGCTCGCGAATCAGCTTGGCCAGCACGCCGTTCCGCTTGGCGGCCTCCACCACGGCCGGGCCGTAGCGCAGGATCTCCTCGGCGACGACCGCCTCGGACAGTCCCAGCTCGGGCAGCATGGCCGCCAGGGTGTGGTCGCCGTACTTCTCGAAGAACACCTCGACGCCCTGGTCCACCAGCACGCCGACGTACTCCTTGTTGCGGGTGGTCAGCGCGATCCGGTAGATGATCAGCGCCAGCTCGTACAGGTCCTGCTGGGACAGGTACTCGCGCAGCCCGCTGACCGGCTCGCCGGCGTGCAGGTCCCAGAATTCCATGGCCGCGTCGTGCACCGGGGCGTCGCGCAGCATTTCGCGAATGGCATTGTTGGTCCGCTTGAGCGCGAATTGCGCGCCCTTGCCCGCCATTTCGCCGATGAAGGTGCCGCCGGCCTTCTCCGCCGCCTTGCGGGCGGTCTTGGCGGCATTGGTGCCCATGGAGACCAGCGATCCGACGCCGGGAATCTTTCCGGCGATCTGCTTGTTGGTCTCCATGAAATCGTCGACCAGCTTGTCCACGAACTTGGCGGCGACGGTCGCGATGAGGGGACTCTCGGTCAGCCGTTCCAGGATGCGTTCCTGGGCCTGGTGCATGCCGAAGATCTTCTCCAGCAGTTGCTCGACCGGCTCGCGCTCCACCACGTCACCGAGGGTGTAGTCGGTGTTCCCGGCAATGTTCTCGTACAGCGAGTTGGCCAGCGTGCCGACCATTTCACCCAGTACCGGGCTGCCGCCGATCAGATCGATGACATTGGCGACGGTCTGCTTGGCCTGATCGATCTCCACCACATCGCGGAAGATGATGGTGTCGGCGACACCGACCACGGCTTCCACGTCGCGGGCGATCACTTCGGCGAAGCGGTCACCGCTGACTTCGGCGACAATGAAGTCGACCTGCAGATCCAGGAGCTTCTCGGCGATTTCGCGTGGCGTCCGCGACGGCGTATCGGACTCGGTCAAGGTTCCACCCATCAATTGAAGATGGAACGCCTGATCACTCGGAATCGTTGCCGTGCACCGATTTTCGAATCTGTTCCAGACGTTCCCGCGCGGCCTTCGCCCGCGCATCCCACTGTTCCTCGACGCTACGGCCCACTGGTGTCTGCCGATCGAGTTCGCCCATCCCCTGCGATGTCCCGTAGCGCTGCTCGACCTTATCGCGAACTGACTCGAAAGTAGGGACGCCGCCGGAGGTATACCCGCCGATCGACGGACCTGTTGGGATACCCGCAGGCGGTACCGGTATCCCGGTGACCACGGGACCCACTCCCACCTGCCCGGATGCGGGGACCGTCCCAGACTGCGGATAGCCTTCCACCGGCAGCGTGTCCGGAGTCACATCGATGACATCCGGCGCATGACCCAGGGTGGCCGCCAGTGACTGCGCCACCGCGTGCAGCGCGGCCAGCCCGGCCTTGCCGTCGGTGGCGGCCTCGACCACCGCCGCGAGTTCGGCGTCCGGCAGCTGCGCCAACAACGCCACGAGTTCCTTGGCATCGCTCATGGTTCCAGGCTACGCAGCGCGGGGACCGCGGGGGCCTTGCACAGTGCGCCGGAATCGGAACATTGCGCGGAATTCGGGGACGGCGTACGGTGAGGGCGTCGCAATCCCGTGGATGCAGGTCGACGCCGAGTCCCTCCCACGCGATTTCTTCCCTCCCCGAGCCGGTTATCCGGTGGCGCTGTAGCTCTCAGACGGAGCTGCACCGCCACTCGCGAGCCACTCGGATTCACCGGCGGTCGTCTACCGCCTTCGGCCGCATCCGGCCACACCAATCACTCACTCCCGGTGCACAAGTCACCCGATCCCCTCAAGGAGAACTCTCATGACCACCATCGATCCCACCCCGCGGGTTGCCCACACCGACGCGACCCCGGCTCTCGAACACATCGAAACCCTCACGCCCGCAACGGGAATCCTGGATATCCATGGCCAGAGCGGTGTGCTGCGCCGCAGCGGATACCTGCCCGGCCCCGACGACATCCACGTGCCCACCCGTTTGATCCGGAGCCACGGCCTGCGCCGCGGCGATGCCCTCGCCGGCCTGGCACAGTCGAATATCAAGAACGGCAAGCTCGCCCCCCTGGTGCGGGTCGACACCGTGAACGACCTCCCGGTCGCCGAGATCTCCCCGCGACCGCACTTCCAGGACCTGACCCCCATCCATCCCAATGAGCGGCTGCGACTCGAAACCGGGCCGCACCAGCTCACCACCCGCGTCACCGACCTCATGATGCCGATCGGCAAGGGTCAGCGCGCCTTGATCGTGGCGCCGCCCAAGGCGGGCAAAACCTCTGTGCTGCAGGCGATCGCACACGGCATCGCCGCCAACCACCCGGAGGCGCACCTGATGCTGGTGCTGGTCGGCGAACGCCCCGAGGAGGTCACCGACCTCTCGCGCGGGGTACCCGCCGAGGTGATCGCCGCGACCTTCGACCACTCCCCGGCCGAACAGACCGCCCTTGCCGAACTGGCCGTCGAGCGCGCCCAACGGCTCGCCGAACAGGGCCGGGACGTCGTCGTCCTGCTCGACTCCCTGACCCGGCTCGCCCGCGCCTACAATATGACCGGATCCGCCTCGGGCCGAATCCTTTCCGGCGGTGTGGATTCCATGGCATTGACGCCGCCGAAGCGGTTCCTGGGCGCGGCCCGCAATATCGAACACGGCGGATCGCTGACCATCATCGCCACCGCACTCGTCGAAACCGGTTCACTCGCCGACACCGTCATCTTCGAGGAGTACAAGAGCACCGGCAATGCCGAGCTCAAACTCGACCGCGGACTGGCGAGCCGCCACGTCTTCCCGGCCGTGGACATCGCCAAGTCCAGCACCCGCCGCGACGAACTGCTGTTCGCCCCCGACGAGCGGCTGGCCGTGGACAGACTCCGCCGCACCCTGGCCGAGCTGGACGATCAGCGCGCCCTCGACCTGCTCCTCGACGGACTGCGCAAGACCGGCAGCAATGCCGAATTCCTCGCCAATATCATCCGGAAGTGAGGCGCTTGGGCGGCAGCACCCCGGCCGCCCAGGTCGCCACCGTCTCCGCCCAGCCCGGGAATCCGATGAGGTCGTTGTGCATGCCGCCCGGATAGATCACCAGCTCTTTGGGCTCGGGCGCGGCGGCGTGGAGGTCGCGGCCCATCCGTACGGGCAGGAGTTCGTCCGTGTCGCCGTGCATGATCATGACCGGGCAGGTCAGGGTGCGAATCCGCGGCAGGCTGGGATAGGCGTCGGGCACGAACAGCTTCGGCAGGAACGGATATACCGCGACCGCCGCGTCCCGCATGCCTGTGAAGGTCGACATGAGCAGCAGTGCGGCGGGCGGAAAGGCATTCGCGAGCTCGAGCATCACGCCGCCGCCGAGCGACTTTCCCAGATACACCAACCGGTTGGCGTCTACTCCCGGTTGCGCGAGCAATGCCTCCCGCGCCGCCCGCACATCCAGATAAGTCCCGCGCTCATTCGCCTGGCCGGTGCTGCGCCCATACCCGCGATAGTCGAAGACCATCACATCGAACCCGACCGCCGCGAGCATGGCCAGCATCGGCGACCGATCCCCGATATTCCCGCCGTTCCCGTGCGCGAACAAGATGTGCCCCAGCGGTTCCCCGACCGCCCGCACGAACCAGGCATCGATGGTCTCGCCATCCGTCGTGCGCAGCGACAGCTCCTCGTAGGCGATGCCATACATCTCCGGAGTCGCCAGAATCCGCCGATCGCCCGGCTGATAGCTGAGCGCATTGAGGATGGGGGTCGCCGGATGCCACATGGTTCTTTCTTACCTCCCCGCCTCCCCGCCCGCCGAGAGACCTCACCCGCATTGCCCGATTCGACATATTCGCCACCTTCGATTCGGACATCGAATTCGAACCGGACGGTTCCGTCGGTGTCTCGAGATATGTTGCGGCACATGACATTCGACGTACACCTGATCCAGACGGACACCCTCGCCGGTCCGGAATCCCCGGACGACGTGGTCATCCGGTCCGACCTGCTGCCGCCCCGCACGCACGGTTCCATAACCGCGGCATCGTGGACCGGAAGATCTGGGATGGCCTGCGCATTCCGGTCCGCACGGCCGCCAGAGACCGCTGCGAGATCTGCGGCGACCAGGTGATCCGCAACGGCCGCATCGGACGCCCCGACTGCCACGAGGAGTGGGTCTTCGAGTTCCGCGCCGACCAGCCCGTCCAGCGCCTGCAACGCCTGACCGTCCGCTGCCCCGGCTGCCACCAGGTCCAGCATTCCGGCCGCGCCCGGGTAAAGGGCTTTGGAGTACGGATCTCGACCTGTCGGCACTCCACGGCCGACTGATCGTCCACGGCTATCCGGGCCTGCATATAGCCGCCGCCGACCGAGCCGCGCTCGGCAATTCCTTCTTCGGACTCCCACCGCGCAGGACGGCCCATCTCGCGCGAGCCGATTTGCCTGGAACATACGCGATTCTGAAAAGCATTGCATCACAATGCAATTCATCTTCTGTTGTGATCATGCGCGCGGTAGAATTAGCACATGGATTCGAAGGGGGAAACACTCGACACGTGCGGCATCGCCGAATTGGCAGCCGCCGTCGAGACCCTGTCGAATTCCGTCCTGCACGGCAACCTGAACCCGTTCTCCGATGGTGATGTCGTGGAGTTGATGCAGCGCCTGGAAACCTGCAAACGTCAACTGTCGGCGCTGGATTCACGTTTGATCATCGAGGCCTGTAATCGTTCGCTGCCCGAAGGCAGTGGGGCGAAGGATGTGGTGCCGTTCCTGCGGCAGACGTTGGGGTTGTCGAAATACGACGCGTCGGTGCGGGTGAAGATCACCCGTCAGTGCGGAGAGTTCTTCGAACCCTCCGGTCACCTGCGCCCGGCCACGTTCGTCGAGACCGCCGAAGCCTTTACGGCAGGCGACATCTCGCGCGATCACGTCCGCAACATCATCGATGTCATGAACCACCTGCCCACCGACATCCCCGCCGAGACCCGCGCGGAGGCCGAAGACATCCTCGTCGGCCACTCCCGCATCGGGTGGCCCGATGACCTGCCCAAGATCGGCCGCGACATCCTCGCCCGCATCGACCCCGACGGCAAGGTCGTCTCCGACGCCGACCGCCGACGCCGCCGGGGGCTGATCCTGGGCCGCCCCGGAGTGGATGGGATGTCGTGGATCGAGGGCTGGATCACTCCTGAGCTGCGGGCCCTGCTCGATGCCGTCTTCGCCAAGCTCGCTCGCCCGGGCATGTGCAACATCGACGACATCGACAGCGTTGCCCCTACGGTCAAGGTCGTCGACTCGAAGGCCCTCGAAGCCGCCGCACGCCGTGACCGTCGCGACGCCGGTCAACGCACCCACGACGCACTGTTCGCGCTGCTGCAGCCGGGTGTCGACCCCGCCAAGCTGGGATCGCACCGTGGTCTGCCGGTTCAGGCCATCCTGACCATGAACCTCGCCGACCTCGAGCGTGGAGCCGGGGTCGCGACCACCGCCTCCGGTGGCCACGTCAGCATCAACGAGGCGTTGAAAATGGCTGAGGGCACCCGCCCGGTCCTCGCGGTCCTCGACTCAGACGGGCTGCCGCTGTACCTGGGTCGCTGCGAACGACTGGCCACCCCCGCCCAACGCCTGGCATTGATCGCCCGCGACAAAGGCTGCACCCGCCCCGGCTGCGATGCACCCGCCTCGATGTGCGCGGTACACCACATCACCGATTGGGGCAAAGGCGGACCCACCGACCTGACCAATCTGACCTTGGTGTGCGATCGCTGCCACGCGCTGGTCAACGACAGTGCAGAGGGTTGGAAAACCCTTGTCATGGGCAAAGATTCCCCGTATCGGGGACGTACGGGTTGGATTGCCCCGAAACGTCTCGACCCCACGGGCACCCCGCGCGTGAACGACAGACATCACGTGGGGCAGCGGGTCGCCGCTGCGATCGAATCGAGTTGCCTGAGGTGGGGTTCACGGGCCGCATGAAACCTCGGCTGCGCATGTTCCTGCTGGCGTGCGCAGGGCACGGGGAGGTGTGGTTACGTCGCCTGCCCTACCGGACTTGGGCTGACGCCAGGTTGAGAGCCGCCACCCACCGATCCCGGCCCACGGACGGCACGGATCACCTTCTCGAGACAAAAGACTTCAGCGCTCCTTCCCCAAGCCGGGCACCGCGACCGCATCGCTGCCGGCAACCTCCCGCCGACCCATCATGCGGATGCCCCAGCCCCCGTGATCCAAGCGAATACCTCCTGCAGCGACATCCACATGCAGGTTCAAAGGTGAGCGGGCCGGTATCCGAAGGCGCGGCCCCAAGCCCGGCCCCCTCCCTTCTCCAGGATGCTCCTATAGATGTCAAGCACCTTGCGGGAGCGGGGTTTTGGTGGTGTTCGGCGTGGTGAGGGTGTGGTAGATCTCGCGGCTGACGTAGCGTTTGGGGCAGCGGATGATGTCTCTTTTGGCCAGGCCCTGGGCGGTGCGGCGTTCGACGTAGGCGCGGGTGGGCTGGTGGTGGCGCAGACGGACGATGACGATGCGGTAGAGGGCGGCGTTGGCTTTGCGGTCGCCACCGCGGTTGAGGCGGTGGCGGTCGGTGCGGCCGGAGGAGGCCGGGATCGGTGCGGTGCCGGTGAGTTTGGCGAACGCGGCTTCGGAGCGGATGCGCCCTGGGTTGTCCCCGGCGGTGACCAGTAGTTGCCCGGCAGTGTCGGGTCCGACCCCGGGTAGTTCGAGCAGCGCCGGATTGATCTGTGTGACAAGTGTTTTGATCAGTGCGTCGAGGCAGGAACAGGAAGCACTCAACATCCAGGGGCAGCTACTGGAAGATCTGAGTCCGGAGTGGAACAACCGCCGCAATCACTCGGAACAACGCGATCACTACCGGTGACGTTGGGAAGGGGCGGCTCATACCGGGAAATGACAACGGAGGCCCCCTTTTTCGGGAACCTCCGTTGTCTTGCTGCTTCAGGTCAGGCGCGGATGACCGCTCCCACCGCTGCGGAGGCGGCGGCCACTGCGGCATCGCGGGCGGCGCTGGCCTCGTCCTCGGTGAGGGTGCGGTCGATGGCGCGGAAGCGCAGCGCGTAGGTCAGGGACTTGCGGCCCTCACCGGCCTGCGCGCCCTCGTAGACATCGAAGAGCGAGATGTTTTCGAGCAGCTCGCCCGCGCCGGTGCGGAGGGCGTCCTCCACGGCGGCCGCGGACACGGCCTTGTCGACGCTGACCGACACGTCCTGCAGCACCGCGGGGAACGCGGAAACCACGGGGGTGGGCCGGATTTCGCGCAGCGGCAGCGCGTCGAGGTCGAGTTCCACAGCGCAGGTGCGTGGGGGCAGGCCCGAGCGCTCCAGGACAGCGGGGTGCAGTTCACCAGCATGGCCGACAACGACCCCGTCGACGACGAGCTCGGCGCAACGGCCCGGGTGCCACGGAAGGTATTGCGCGGCCCGACGTTCGATCACCAGGTCCGAAGCGTCGGCGATCGCGTCCACCAGGGCGAAGGCGTCGCTCGCCTCGACCGCACGACCCGCACCCCACGGGCCACGCGGCTCGCGGCGGCCGGTGAGCACGGCACCGATGTGGATCGGCTGCTCCGGCAGCGACCGCAGCAGCGCGCCGATCTCGTCCTCGGTGGGACGGCGGTCGACGGGCAGCGGGCCCACCGGCACGGTCTGCTCGGTCGGCAGGGTGACCTGGCCGATGCCGTAGATGGCGAGGTCCCGCTCCCCGCGGGAGATATTGCGGGCGGCGATCTCCAGCAGCCCGGGCAGCAGC
Source organism: Nocardia sp. NPDC046763 (assembly GCF_040645495.1). Taxonomy (NCBI): domain Bacteria; kingdom Bacillati; phylum Actinomycetota; class Actinomycetes; order Mycobacteriales; family Nocardiaceae; genus Nocardia; species Nocardia sp. NPDC046763. Next base: position 95,045 of record NZ_JBEYYI010000014.1, read on the forward strand.
GTGGAGGACAGCTCGGCGCGCTCGACATCGAGCGGGTTGAGCACGCGCAGCGTCTTGCGGCGCGAGTCATCCGCGTCCAGGCCCCAGGTGTCGAAGACGCCGCCGGGCATGAAGACCGGTGCGGGCACCTCGACGCAGCCCTCGAATGCCAGCGCCTTGCTCACCGCGCGGCGGCGGCGCTGCTGGGCGGTGAGGCCGCGGCCGGCGGGGGCGGTCGGCAGCACCGACGGGATCTTGTCCAGACCCTCCAGGCGCAGCACCTCCTCCACCAGGTCGGCGGGCTGGGTGAGGTCGGGCCGCCAGCTCGGCGGTGTGACGACCAGCTGCCCGTGCCCGGACTCACTGACGCCGACCTCGATGGCGCAGCCCACCTGCTGCAAGCGGCGAGTGGCGGCGCCGGGCGCGTAGTGCACGCCCGCGGTGCGGTCGGCCAGGTCGATGTCCATGGCGATCGGCTGCCGGGCCGGGGTGGGCGCTCGCACGTCGGTCAGCACGGATTCGACTGTGCCACCGGCGATCTCGGCCAGCAGCGTGGCGGCGCGATCCAGGGCGGCCACGTTGACCTCGGGGTCCACGATCCGCTCGAACCGGCGGCTGGCCTCGGAACCGAGCTTGTGGCGGCGCGCGGTGCGGGCCACGGCCACGGGGTTCCAGGTAGCGGCCTCGAGCAGGATGTCGGTGGAGGTGCCGGATACCTCGGTGCTCGCGCCGCCCATGATGCCGGCGAGCGAGATGACGCCGCTGTCGTCGGCGATCACCACGTCCTCGGCGTCGAGGGTGCGCTCGGCCTCGTCGAGGGTGCGCAGGGTTTCGCCCTTGTGCGCGCGGCGCACCACGAAACCACCCTGCACCTTCGCGGCGTCGAAGGCGTGCAGCGGCTGCCCCAACTCGAGCATCACGTAGTTGGTGACGTCGACCGCCGGCGAGATCGGGCGCACGCCCGACAGCAGCAGGCGACGCTGCAGCCACCACGGACTCACGGCCTTCGGATCGATCCCGGTCACCCGGCGCACCGTGAAGCGCGTGCACAGCGACTCGGGCTCGAGCTTCACCGACCAGGCCTCGGCCTCGTCGTCCGGCAGCAGCCGCACGGCCGGGTCGCCGTATTCCAGGTCGAAGCCGCAGGCCAGTTCACGCGCCAAGCCGCGCGCCGAGAAAGCGTAGCCGCGGTCGGGGGTGATGGCCAGCTCGATGACCGTATCGTCCAGGCCCAGCAGCTCATTGGCGTCCGCACCGGGCTCGGCGGTGCCGGGCTCGAGCACCAGGATGCCGCTGTGGTCCTTCCCGATCCCCAGTTCGGCGACCGAGCAGATCATGCCATTGCTGGTGTGGCCGTAGGTCTTCCGCGACGCGATCTGGAAGCCACCGGGCAGCACGCCACCGGGCAGCACCACGACCACCAGGTCGCCAACGGCAAAATTCCGTGCACCGCAGACGATCTCCTGCAGCTCGGGATTGCCGACGTCGACCTTGCAGAAGCGGATCGGCTTCTTGAACTCGGTCAGCTCGGTGATCTCGGCGACCCGTCCGACCACCAGCGGGTGCTCGATGTCACCCTGCACCTGGTGCAGTTGGTCGACCTCTTCGACCTCCAGACCGACCCGGACGAACCCCGCGTCGAGCTCCTCTGGCGTCACCGACCACCCGGGGGTGGTCCGCTGCAGGATTTCCGTCAGCCAGGACTGCGCTACTCGCACTTGACGTTTCGCTTCCTCGTATCGGGGTCAGGTCAGGACTGGATGCCGAACGGCAGCGTGAAGCGCACATCGCCCTCGACGATGTCGCGCATGTCCGGCAGGCCGTTGCGGAACTGCAGGGTCCGCTCCAGACCCATGCCGAACGCGAAACCGCTGTACACCTCGGGATCGATGCCGCTGGCGATGAGCACCTTCGGGTTCACCATGCCGCAGCCGCCCCACTCGACCCAGCCGGGGCCGCCCTTCTTGTCCTCGAACCACACGTCCACCTCGGCGGACGGCTCGGTGAAGGGGAAGAAGCTGGGCCGCATGCGCGTGGTGGTGTTCGGACCGAACAGGGCCCGCGCGAAGGAGTCCAGGGTGCCCTTGAGGTGGGCCATGGTCAGGCCCTTGTCGATGGCCAGACCCTCGATCTGCGAGAACACCGGGGTGTGGGTGGCGTCCAGCTCGTCGGTGCGGAAGGTCCGCCCCGGGCAGACCACGTAGATCGGCAGCTCACGAGACAGCATGGAGCGCACCTGAACCGGCGAGGTGTGCGTGCGCAGCACCTGCCGCGAACCCTCCGGCGCGATGTGGAAGGTGTCCTGCATGGTGCGGGCCGGGTGGTCCGGCAGGAAGTTGAGGGCGTCGAAGTTGAAGTGCTCGGTCTCGACCTCGGGACCCTCGGCGACCTCCCAGCCCATGGCCACGAACACGTCCGCGACCCGCTCGGACAGCACCGAGATCGGGTGCCGCGCGCCCTCGGCGTGCCGACGGGCGGGCAGGGTGACGTCGATTGTCTCGGCGACCAGGACCGCCGCGTCACGCTCGGCGAGCAGCTCGGCCTGGCGGGTCTCGTACGCCTGCGACACGCGGCCGCGCGCGACATTGACGCGCTTGCCGGCGTCGGCCTTCTCCTCCTTGGGCAGCGTGCCCAGGGACCGCTGCGCCAGCGAGATCGGCGACTTGCCACCCATGTACTCGGTCTTGGCGACAGCCAGCTCGTCCAGGGTCGAGGCCGAGGCGAACGCCTTCTCAGCAGCTTCCGCGGCAGCGGAGAGCGACTCCTCGCTCAACGCAGCGGTCTGCTCGGCACTGTTGTCATCGGCCACGATGGTTCGTCACTCCCCAGGCTGGTTACGGGTCGGGCGGAAACTCTTTGTCAGCATCGGTACTGCGTACCCATTGTTGCTGGTCGCATCGTAATCCTTGTAATCAGGCCGCCTCACCCGGATTTTCCCAGCTCGCGGACCCCTTGCTGGCGTGGTGCACCCAGCTCGGCACGCAGCTCGGCGATTTCGGCCCGCAACGACCGCACCTCGCCGATCAACTCGTCGAGTTCGCGGTCGGCCCGTTCGACGCCCTCGTCCACCGTGCGCAGCCGGTCGATGACCCAACTGGTGACGGTACCGATGGCGAAGGAGATCAAGCCGATCCCGACGGTCATCAGCACCACCGCGATCAGCCTGCCCTCGACCGTCACCGGGTAGAAGTCCCCGTAACCGACCGTGGTGACCGACACCACCGACCACCACGCCGCCTCACCGAGACTGTGGATATTGCTCCCCGGGGCATCCCGTTCGGCGTCGAACACGGCGACGCTGCACAGCAATACGAGCAGCATCGAACTCACCCCGACGAACATCGTCAGCCGCACCCGCGCCTGGAACCGGGTGTGCCGGTCGACCGCGTCGATGATCAGCAGGGCCGCACGCAGCAGTCGCAGCGGGCGCAGCGGCGGCACCAGCACGATCGACAGGTCCAGCCAGTTGTTGCGCAGAAACCGCCTTCGATCGGTCGAAATGCGCAGGCGGAACAGGAAATCGACGGAGAACAGCAGCCAGATCGCGATATCGACCCGGGTCAGCCAGGCATCCAGCGACGGGGTGCGGCCGTGGTCGAGCACCTGCCACACATAGGAGACCAGAAAGGCGACGGCCAGGACAGTGAAGGGCACGGTGGTCGCCCGCTCCCAGAGCACACGCCGACTCGGGTGGCGGACGAACATCACGACCGCGGTATCGGTCTCGGGCATGGGCTGACCATCTCGTGTCGGATCGACTGGACGTCGATGAAAGGCAGCATCGACACACAGCAGGATCGCATTGGCGCCCGGGCCCGGGCACGGCGGGCAGCGGTGGTACCAATGAATTCGTGAAGTCCCGGCCGCTGACCCTCATCGACGACACCGACACCCTCATCGAGTACTCGGCGGCAATGGACCGCATGCAGGAGATGTGGGAGGAGCGCGTCGCCGACCAGCGCCCCGACACCCTGTGGCTGCTGAGCCACGAACCCATCTTCACCGCCGGGGCCCGGACCCCCGAGACCCACTTCCCCGCCCCCGAGACCGATATCCCGGTCCTCCTGACCCGCCGGGGCGGCCAGCTCACATATCACGGGCCCGGCCAGCTCGTGGGCTATCTCATCGTCAGACTGCAACCCGGCGAAGGCGTCGTCGACCTCATTCGCGACGTGGAACACCGAATCGTCACGGCCCTCGCCGAGCTCGGCATTCCCGCCGAACGCCGGGACACCCCGCCGGGTTCCGAACTCCTGACCGGCGTCTGGACCCGCGATACCGGCCGCAAGATCACCTCCATCGGCATGCGCGTCGGCCGCAACGTCTCCACGCACGGCTTCGCTCTCAACGTCATCGGTGACCTCACCCCCTGGAAGCTCGCGGTCGCCTGCGGTATGCCCGATGTCGACATGACCTCCGTCGAGCGGGAACTCCCCGGGCAACAGCCGCCGACGATGGACCGGGTGGTCGCCACCATCGCCACCGCCTTCGAGGCCGCCGCCGCTCCGAGCCCGACGCCATAACCGGGCACCGCGACGCGGTGGATCTCCCCTGAATGCGTTGCGCCCCTTCCGGACCGGTCCGGAAGGGGCGCAAGGCGGTTCGTGCCGGCGTTACTCTGGCGCACCGGTTGCCAGAGACGCCGTTCGAGGGGCGGATCGGATCGTCGACACCGATCCGAGAGCGGCGAACAAGGCCACGCCGATGTAGACCAGTTGCTCGGGAATGCGGAACCACAGCGGTGTGGCCGCGTGACCATCGAAGGGGATGTTGTCCACTGCCGCATGGATGTTCGCGGGGAGCAGCAGGACGAACATCAGGGCCAGGGCCAGACCCGCGAGGCGGCGGACCGGGACGAGGATCAGGCCGAGGGCGCCCAGGTATTCCAGGACGCCGGTGGCGTAGACGGTGAAATCGGGGAACGGAACGAAGGACGGGACCATGGCGACCAGGTCGCTGTGGTGGGGCATGACCGTCACGGAGTCGGGGACGAAGTGGGCGGTGCCGGTCATGACGAGCATGAAGGCGAGGCCGTGGGCGGCGGACGCCTGCCACGTGGCGAAGCGGGCGACGCCCAGCGCGCCCAGGAGGCGGAGGATCAGAGTGGGGATGGACAGCAGGAGCAGGGTCTCGTACATGAGGCACCTCCGTGGGGACGAACCCGGTCAGTGAGCGAAAGCCGTTGTACCGGTGGATGATTCGGCGATCACCTGCCGAGTGGGCAGCAGCAACGCAACCAGCGCGCCGACCGCGACGATGGCCGCGCCCACCTTGATCGCGGGAATGAGGCCGTCCACGTACTCCTGCGGGCTCAGATACGAGCCGTGCGAGGCGAACACCGACGCCAGCACCGCGACACCCATGGCAACACCCACCTCACGGATGGTGTTGTTGGCGCCGGAGGCCATGCCCCGATCGGCCGGGGCGGCGCTGGCCATGACGGCGGTGGCGGTGGGCGCGAAGGTCAGGCCCATGCCGATGCCGCCCAGCACGAAGGGCAGGACGAAAGAACCGTAGGCGACGTCGACGGTCGCGATCAGAGCCATCCACAGCAGCGCCGCCGACAGGAACACCTGACCGATGGCGATCAGCGGCCGCACACCCACCCGATCGACGATCAGCCCGGCGAGCGGAGCCACCACCATCGGGGCCATGGTCCACGGCAGCGTCCGGATTCCGGACTGCAGCGGCGTGTAGCCCTGGACCACCTGGAAATACTGGGCGAGCAGGAAGATCGAGCCGAAGACGCCGAGGGAGAAGGTGAAGAGCACGGTATTGACCGCGGTGAAGCTGCGCGAACGGAACAGCCGCAGCGGCAGCATGGGATCGGCCGAGCGGTTCTCCCACAGCACGAACGCCGCCAGCAGTGCCGCGCCGCCGATCAGTCCGGTCAGCACCTTGGCCGAGGTCCACCCGTCGTCCGCGCCGTGGATCACGCCCCAGACCACCGCCAGCACGCCACCCGCCGAGAGCAGCAGCCCGATCGGGTCCAATTTCCGTGCGCCGCCGAAGGATTCGTTCAGGATACGGGCGGCGAGCGGAGCGGCGACGATGCCGATCGGAACGTTGATCCAGAAGATCCACTGCCAGCTGAGTCCGTCGACGACCGCGCCGCCGACCACGGGTCCGAGCGCCACGCCGAGCCCGGAGATGCCGCCCCAGATGCCGATGGCCGCGCTGCGCATCCTCTCCGGTACCGCCGCCGACAGCAGTGTCAGCGACAGCGGCATCACCGCCGCCCCGCCGAAGCCCTGCACCGCCCGTGAGGCGATGAGCATCCACGGCTCGGTGGCCAGCGCGCACGCCGCCGAGGCCGCCGTGAACAGCGCGATGCCCATGACGAACATCCGCCGGCGGCCGATCCGGTCACCGAGCGCGGCGGCGGTGAGCAGCAGCGACGCGAAGGACAGCGTGTAGGCGTTCACGAACCACTGCAGGTCGGTGAGCGACGCGTGCAGTTCGGTGCGGATGACCGGCAGCGCGTTGGTGACCACGAGATTGTCCAGCGTGACCATGAACATCGGGATGCCCACGGCCGCCAGGATCGCGCCCAGCGGCCGACGCCGGGCGGCATCGACGACCTCGTCGGTGAGGGTTGAGGTTTCCAGTGTTTCAGCCATGACCAATCCTTGTTGTTATCGACTGATAACTAGAGAGTATGCATCGACTGATAACATGTCAATGGGACGCTGGATTCCCGATGAGGAGGAGGCTCGACAGTCATGACCAGGACCCGGATGACGGCCGGCGAACGCAGCGAAGAGGTACTCGGGGCGGCCATCTCCGCCTTCGCCGAATCCGGTTACGCGGGAACCAAAACCGACGAGATCGCCCGCCGCGCCGGAGTCTCGCAGCCGTATGTCATCCGCCTGTTCGGCACCAAGCAGCAGCTGTTCCTGGCCGTCCTGGAACGAGTCTGCGACCGTATCGAAGAGCTGTTCCGTGCCGGGGCCGCACAGGCCCCCGACGACGCCACGCCCAAGGATCGCCTGGATGCCATGGGTGACCGCTTCGGCGACTTCCTGCTGGAAGGCGACCTGCCGCGGGTCTTCCTGCAGGGCATCGCCGCGGCCGCGGACCCGGCCATCGGGGACGCCATTCGCACCCGCTTCGGCGATATCTATCTACTGGCCCACGAGGTCACCGGCGCATCGATCAGCGAGGTGCGCCGATTCATGGCCGCCGGCATGCTGCTGACCAATATGACCGCCATGCAGGTCACCGGCCCTGATCCGGTACCCGCGTCCTGGGCCGAGGAGATCCTCGAGAACCTCGGTACCGAGGGCATCTGACCCTCGGCATCCGGATCACTTCGCGTGCTGGACCCGCGCGCTCGCGTAGAGGCAAATGGCCGCCGCGGCAGCGAGATTCAGGCTCTCGGCGCGGCCGTGGATGGGAATGCGGACCCGGTGGGTGGCGCGGGCGGCGATGGCCTTGTCCAGGCCGTGCGCCTCGTTGCCGAACAGCCAGGCGACGGGGCCGCGCAGGATCTCGTCGGCATCGTCAAGATCGACCTCACCCTTGGCGGTGGTCGCCAGCACGGCGATCCCGGCGTGTTCGAGGGCATCGAGGGCGGTATCGATATCGCGGGAGCGGGCCACGGGAACGTGGAAAAGACTTCCGGCGCAGGCGCGCACGCATTTGCCGTTGTGCGGATCGACCGAATCACCGGCCAGCACAACGCCATCCGCGCCGACCGCGTCGGCGACCCGGATCAGGGTGCCGGCATTGCCGGGGTCGGCGATCTCGACCGGGACGGCCAGCATGCGCGGGGACGCGTCGATGATCTCCGGCAGCGGCACATCCACCTGGCGGCACACCGCGATCAGGCCGGGCGGAGTCACGGTCTCCCCCAGCATCTCCGCGGCACGGTCACTGACCAGCGTGGTCCGCACCCGTTGTGCGGCGGCGCCGGCCACCAGCTCGTGTTCGCGTTCGGCGGCCTTGGAGGAGTAGAACAGCTCCTCGATCCGCCCGGCGTCCAGTGCGGCCTCCACCGAATTCGCGCCCTCGGCCAGGAACAGGCCGGTCTTGCGGCGCACCGGCGCGCGATGGAGCTTGACCGCAGAAACGACCCGCGGGTTGTGCTCGGAGAGCACGTCCACGGGTCGTTTCGAGTGTTGTGTCGTCACGCAGGCCGAATCAGGCGGCCGGGGCGTTGACGTCGGCGGGCAGCGCGGCCTTGGCGGCGGCCACCAGCTGGGCGAACGCCTCGGCGTCGGACACCGCGAGCTCGGCCAGGATCTTGCGGTCCACCTCGATGCCGGCGGCCTTCAGGCCCTGCATGAAGCGGTTGTAGGTCATGTCGTTCAGACGCGCGGCGGCGTTGATACGAGTGATCCACAGCTGACGGAAGTCACCCTTCCGCGCCCGGCGGTCCCGGTAGGCGTAGGTGAGCGAGTGCAGCTGCTGTTCCTTGGCCTTGCGGTACAGGCGCGACCGCTGGCCACGGTAGCCCTTGGAGGCCTCGAGAACGGAACGGCGCTTCTTCTGAGCGTTGACGGCCCTTTTGACGCGTGCCACTTGTCAGTCCTTGATCGAATTAGGGGCGCTGAGTCCTTCGCGTGGACCCGGTGAGTGCGCCCGAGGTTGGTCGGTGATGCGTTCCGCGAACGGATCGCGAGCGGCTGGCTCAGCCGAATTACTTGGCGAGCAGCTTCTTGACGCGAGCGGCGTCCGCCTTCGCGACGACCTCCACGCCGTCCAGACGACGAGTCCGGGTGGACGGCTTGTGCTCGAGCAGGTGGCGACGGTTCGCCTGCTGACGCAGCAGCTTGCCGCTGCCCGACACCTTGAATCGCTTCGAGGCGCCACTGTGGCTCTTCATCTTCGGCATGGATTCCTCAATCTGTCGTGCCGGTGGCGCGCGTCAGCACGCCACCGGAGCTTCTCGTTATTACTGCTGCGGGGTGGCCGGTTCGGCAGCCGGAGCTGCGGTCTCGGCCGGGGCCGGAGCCGGGGCCTCGGCCTGGACCGTGCCGCCCTGGGCCGCGGACTGCTGGGCCTTCACCCGCGTCTTCGCACCCTTGTGGGGCGCGAGGACCATGGTCATGTTCCGGCCGTCCTGCTTGGCCGAAGTTTCGACGAAACCGAGGTCGGCGACGTCGGCGGCCAGTCGCTGCAAGAGCCGGAAGCCGAGTTCCGGACGCGACTGCTCGCGACCACGGAACATGATGGTGACCTTGACCTTCGACCCGGCCTCGAGGAAGCGCATCACGTGGCCGCGCTTGGTGGCGTAGTCGTGGTCATCGATCTTCGGCCGGAGCTTCTGCTCCTTGATCACGGTCTGAACCTGGTTCTTCCGGGACTCACGCGCCTTCTGCGCGGTCTCGTACTTGAACTTGCCGTAGTCCATGATCTTGCACACCGGCGGGCGTGCATCCGGCGCGACCTCGACCAGGTCGAGGTCAGCTTCCTGAGCGACGCGTAGTGCATCTTCAACACGCACGATCCCAACCTGCTCGCCACCCGGTCCGATGAGTCGGACCTCGGGAACGCGGATGCGATCGTTGATGCGGGTCTCAGTGCTGATGGGGCCTCCTAGGTCAAGCGGTTCGTCAACGACCGCAAGCAATAACTGCAACCCCAATTCCAACACGAAAGCCCCGTGTTGGTATTTCACCACCACGGGGCCCGAGTCGACCGATCCGCGACGCAAACAGCTCGCATCGCACCGCACGCAGGAAAAACCCACACGCAGAACCCATCAGGCAAATGATGGGCGACCGGACCGCCTGATCTGACCGGAAAGGCCGATCGACGGTGGGAGTCGGGCTCCACTTGATGCCCCGAGTCGGTTGCAGGAACCAGTCCGGGACGGTCGTCGCGGAAGAGTCTAACACTCATAGCGGTGAGCTCCGAATCGGCGGGCCCCGCGACCAGCACCGACCCGCACGATGGGATGCTCTACCGCATGAGCGAGGCAATCACGAGCGACGAATCGGCCCTCATCGACGGCGAGGTGGTCCGCGAACTGGCCGAGATCCCTGCCGTCGAGGTCATCAGCCGCGCCGCCGTCATGCTGATGAGCTCCGCCGCCGAGAAGCTCGGCCTCGGCGAAGCCGATCCTGCCACCAGCCCCCACCTCGACCTCGACGAGGCCCGCCGCGTCATCACCGCCCTCGCCGGCCTGATCACCGCTTCCGTCGAATACCTCGGCCCGCACGCCGGCCCCCTCCGCGAAGGCCTCCAATCCCTCCAGCGCGCCTTCCGCGAATCCTCCGCCTACCCCGACGCCCCCGGCGCCGGCCCGGGCGAGAAGTACACCGGCCCGGTGTACTGAATCAACCGCTCGGCCGATTTCGCGGCCGATCCACCCCCGCCCACTCATTGGCCTGCGGCCGTAGGTCGAGAACCTGGGCCGACCGCGCCCCAGCGGTGGAAATCGCTTGCAGCTGAGCCGCTCAGGGGTGGGGTGCGATTCCGGCGAGGAGGGTCGCGACTACGGCGTCCACGTCGACTTCGGCGTGCCGGGCGCCGGGGAGCATTGCGGTGAGGACGGTGTCGTGACAGATGCCGACGAGGAGGGCGGTTGCGGCGGCGGTGTCGGCGTCCGAAGCGAGGCGGGACAGGTCACGTTCGGCGCTGAGGTAGCGGGCCAGTAGTTCGCGCCAATCATCATTGTGGGCTTTGGATTCGACGTAGCGGGCCAGTACGGCCGGACTGGACAGCAGGCCGGTGAAGACCGGGAGAACCGCGCGGTGCAGGGTAAGGCCGGCGTGCAGGTACAGCGCCAGGTTCTCCTCGACGGTCGCGGTACCGGGGGTGGGCAGGGGGCCCAGGTCGGCGTGGGCGGCGGCGACGTGGGCGCCGACGGCTGCGGCCAGCAGGGCGTCCTTGTCGGGGAAGTGGTTGTAGAGGACGCCGTCGGCGACACCGGCCGCGCGGGCGATGGCGCGGACGGTGAGGCCGGCTGCACCCTGGCCGGCGAGGAGGCGCTGGGCGGTGGTGACGAGGTGGTCGCGGAGGTTGCGGTCGTCGTCGGTGCCGCGCAGCACCGCTGCCTTTCTCGGGGACATGGGTTCTTACGGTAGCGGGCGGGTCGCGGTGACCAGGTAGGCCGCATTGCGGAGCCGGACGCCGTCCGGGGTGACGAAGGGGCTCAGGGCGGTCGAGATGGCCGTGCGGACTGCGCTGTCGGTGGTGAAACCGGACAGCGAGCGGTGGTAGCGCAGCGGGCCCCAGTCGATGATGAAGTCGGTGGCGTCGTCCAGGTCGCGACCCCAGAGACCGTCGGCCTCATGGTGTTCGACGTCGATGTCGCGGAAACCGGCGGCGGTCAACAGGTCTCGGATGGCGTCGGGGTCGGCCAGCGGACCGTTGGTGTGCGCGATCTCGAAGTCGGTGAGATGCTGTGCGGCCGCACCGAATACGACCCCGAGGTCGGTGCCGGGCATGGGCGGCATGGTGGCGAAGGCGAGGCGACCGCCGGGGTGCAGAGCCCGGGCGATATTGGTGAAGGCGGCCACCGGGTCGGCGAAGAACATGATGCCGAAGCGGCTCAAGGCAGCGTCGAAAGTGTTGTCGGGGAAGGGGAATACCTGGGCGTCGCCTTGTTCGAAGGTGACGTTGTGGACAGCCTCGGCGGTGGCGAGGGTGCGAGCCCGGGTGAGCATCGGGCCGGAGAGGTCGATGCCGGTGGCGGATCCGGCACCGGTGCGGCGGGCGGCGGCGCGGGTCAATTGGCCGTTGCCGCAACCGATGTCGAGAACCTGATCACCGGTGGATACGCGGGCGGCGGTCAGCAGGGGCTCATTGAAGCCGTGGTTCACCGCGTCGTAGCGGTCGTGGTTGCCGGCCCAGTGTTCGCCCTCGTAGCCGTTCCAGGCATCAGACTGGGCGGTATTGACAATTTCGGTCACAATAGACTCCTTAATGAACAATGGTTCATGAACGTACGTTCATAATGCGCTCAGCCCTCCACTCGGGTCAAGAGGCCCCGGGAGACATGGGGTTTCGGCTGTCGGTGGGCTGTGCAATCCTCAGGACATGGCACGGATACTGCTGGTTCCCGGCTTCTGGCTGGGCGCATGGGCGTGGGAGGAAGTGGCCGAGCAGTTGCGGTCACTCGGGGACGAGGTCGAGGCGCTGACCCTGCCGGGTCTGGATCCGGCAGATCCACAGCGGTTGTCGGCGACCCTGGAGACACAGGCGCGCGCGATCGTCGCGGCCGGCCGCGAGGGCGATGTGCTGGTGGCCCATTCGGGCGCCGGTGCGGTCGCGTACATGGCGACAGATCTGGCGCCGGAACTGTTTTCGCGCGTCGTCTACGCCGACAGCGCGCCCATGCCGGAGGGGTTCGTCCTCAACCCGGCCCTCCGGGACGCGGCGGAGTTTCCGCTACCGGACACCTGGGCCGAGGTGGAGGCCATGGGGAACAGCCTGGCCGGATTGGACGAGGCGACGCTGGCGCGCTTCCGGGAGCGGGCGGTGCCGGTCCCGGCCGGCGTGGCGGGCCACCCGGTAACGCTCGGCGATTCGGCTGCGCGACTGAAGGTTCCGACCACCGTGATCTGCTGCAGCTTCCCCTCGGAGCTGGTCCAGCAGCTACGCGACGCCGGGGAGCCGCCGCTGTTCCGGGAGCTGCGGAACATCGACGCGGAGTACGTGGACCTGCCGACCGGGCACTGGCCGATGTGGTCGAAACCGGAGGAACTCGCCGAGTTGATCCATGAGACCGCACAGCACTGATTCCCCTGAAATCTCAACGACCAGCTGAAATTTCAGCGATCAATTGGCTAATATCCAGCGACAGAATTGCCGCAAATAGTCGGTCGCTCGGCTTGCTGTCAGCTCAGCGAAGCCGTTAACACTCGCCACCACGTGGGAAATAATGAGTTGCAGGGTAATCGCCTGCGCGGCTCGATGATCTAAAGCTTTGGCGTCACGCGGGTGGTGCTGGTTGGATGCCGGAGTATCGCCTCGTTCGACACGGACGCGGGCGAAGTCCTGCATACTACGACGGGCAGCGGCAAGGCTGTCCTCACATCGAGATCGAACGGAATCTTCGGGGGTTGTACATGAATGAACTGATGTCCCAAGCCAAAGGTGGACGCCGCATCCGGCGCAGCGTCCTTCCGATCATGATCGCCGCCGCCGCGACCGCCGCGCTGGTGTCGGGCTGCTCCTCGTCCTCCAGCTCGGACAGCAAGGCCACCACCTCGCAGGCGGCCCCGCCGTCGCAGCTGCCCGACGGCGCGCAGATCGTCGCCGAATCCGCCAAGACCACCCAGACCCTGCAGTCGGTGCACGTGGTCATGGATGTCCAGAACCTTCCCACCCTCCCGGTCGAGAGCCTCGAGGCCGACGTCACCAACCAGCCGCAGGGCCAGGGCCAGGCCATCGGTCAGGCCAAGGTCAAGGTCAAGCCGGACGCCGACTTCACCGACACCAAGTTCATGGTCGTCGACAAGACCCTCTACACCGGCGACGGCAGCAAGTACTCCCCGGTCGGCCCCGCCGAGAAGATCTACGATCCGGGCGTTCTCCTGGACAAGGACAAGGGCCTCGCCAATGTCATTGCGCAGGTGAAGAACGCGAAGGCCGAAGGCCGCGAGAAGATCGACGGCGTCGACACCGTGAAGGTGAGCGGCACCATCGACGCCTCGGTGTTCGACCCGGTCGTGCCGCAGATCGGCAAGGACGGCGGCACCTTCCCCATCACCCTGTACATCAAGGACGTCGCTCCGCCGAGCGGCGCCGGCACCACGCTGCCGTCCACGGCCGCCTCGCCGGGCACCGGCCCCAACCTGGTGCGCGCCGTGGTGACCAAGGACGCGGGCACCGTCACGGTTACCCTGTCCAACTGGGCGAAGCCGGTCCACGTCACCAAGCCCGGCAGCTGATCGCGCGCATCACTGTCGTGTGAGTTCGGAGCCGGTTCGGGGAAAAAGCAACGGCGGCAACGGCTGTCGTCCGCCCACCCCGGACCGGCTTTCGCATTTCGGCACACAGTCCGATATGCCATTGCCCACAATGAATTCCGGCCCGCCCCGCGAGCTGGTTAGTCCGCAGCTATCTCGGCTGCACGCTTAAGAGATTGTTCAGTGAAATGCAAGGCGCGGCAGCGACGATTTCGTCAGAAAGTTCAAACGTCGTGCCTGCGTGTGGAGGGATGCTATGACGATCGAACGACCCGAGGCCGAGGCGACGATCGAACGACCCGAGGCCGAGGCGACGATCGAACGCCCGGAAGCCGAGGCGACGATCGAACGCCCGGAACCCGAAGGGGAGTTCCGCCGACCCCCGATGGACGGCCCACCGCCTGTATCGAATGTCTGGGTCTACAACGGCAAAGCCTACGACCTCAGCGACTGGATTTCCAAGCATCCGGGCGGCGAGTTCTTCATCGGCCGGACCAAGAATCGCGACATCACCTCGATCGTCGGTTCGTACCACAAGAATCCGGAGGCCATCGGCCGCATCCTGAAGAAGTACGCACTGGATCGCGACGCCCTACCCGAGGACATCCACCCCAAGGCCAACGCGCCCGCCTTCCTCTTCAACGAGGGCTTCGACAGCTGGCGCGACACCCCGCAGTTCACCTTCGACAACAAGGACGACCTGCTCCACCAGGTGAAGGCCCGGCTCAAGGAACCCGAGCTGGCCGGCCGCATCCGGCGCATGGACACCTACTTCAACATCGTGGTGGCCACGCTGGCCGTGCTGTACTTCGCGGTGCAGGGCCTGCGGTTGTTCGAGCGCAGCTGGATGCCGCTGCCGGTGTTCGTGATCGCCATGGTGTTGCTGCGCAGCTCGCTGGCCGGCTTCGGGCACTACGCCATCCACCGCGCCCAGAAGGGCATGAACAAGATCTACACGAATGCCTTCGACTTCAATTACGTCGCACTGGCTTTCGTGACCGCGGACGGCCACGCCCTGCTGCACCACCCGCACACTCAGAGTGAAGTCGACATCAAGAAGAACGTCTTCACCATGATGATGCGGGTCCCGCGGCTGTACCGGGTGCCGATCCACACCCTGCACAAGTTCGGTCACACCATCACCGGCATGACCATCCGCCTGCTCGACGTCTGCCGCCTCACCCGCAAGGTGGGCATCAAGGACATGTACGGCACCTGGGGCGGTGCGCTGCCGCACTTCATCGGTTCCTTCGGCGTGCGCTTCCTGCTGCTGGGCGAGCTGATCGTGTTCACCGTGATGGGCGACTTCTGGGCCTGGGCACTGCAATTCGTGATCACGCTGTGGATCTCCACCTTCCTGGTCGTGGCCAGCCACGACTTCGAACTGGAGACCGAGGAGATCGAGTCGAACTCCGAGGACTGGGGCGTCAACCAGATCGAGCAGGCCTACGACCTCAAGGTGGTCGGCAACCGCTACGTCGACTGCTTCCTGTCCGCGGGCCTGAGTTCGCACCGGGTGCATCACGTCCTGCCCTACCAGCGCAGTGGTTTCGCGAACATCGCGACCGAGGACGTGCTGCGCGAGGAGTCCGCGAAGTTCGGGGTGGAGTGGCTGCCGGCCAAGAGTTTCTTCACCGACCGCTTCCCCAAGCAGATCCGCACCTACATTCTCGCGCCGTCCGACGACGCGGTGGAGCGCAAGTGGGGGTTCGTCAAGGAGCACTTCTCACCACTTGCTCTGAAGACCTGCGCCGTCTACACGGTTCAGGGCTTCACCGGAATCGGAACCGTCTGAACCGATTCCACCACCGCGGTGCGTTCGCACATGCACCGGCCGCACCGCGGGTCGTCATATCGAAACGAGGGGAGAATTTCGTGTCAATCACCATCGATGAAGGGGGCGCCCGCCCTTCGACGGCGGCGACCCGGCTCGCGGGGGGCGAGCCCGGCTCGGCCTTCCTACATCGCGAAGGCTTCGCGCCCGCCCCGCTGCCGCCCACCCCGCCGACCACCGTCGGCGTGATCGAATCCATCGCGACCGGTTCGCCGGACCAGATCTTCTCGCAGGCCGACGCCGCCGCCCAGGTGGCCGGACTGTTCACCGATCCGGTGCAGCAGGCCCGGATTCCGCGGATCTACCAGAAGACCCGCATCACCACCCGCCACCTCGCGGTCGACCCGATCGACCCCGAATTCCTGTCCTACAGCAAGGAAGTCGGCACCATCCGGGACCGCATGAACACCTTCTACGAGCACGCGGTGCCGCTGGCCGTGGAGGTGGCCGGGCGCGCCACCGCGCATCTGGAGGACCGGGCGTCGCAGATCGGCATGCTGGTCTTCGCCACCAGCACCGGCTTCATCGCGCCCGGTGTGGACGTGGCCGTGGTCAAGCAACTGGGCCTGTCCCCCGCCGTCAACCGCGTCATCGTGAACTTCATGGGTTGCGCCGCGGCCATGAACTCGGTGCGCGCCGCGGTGGACTACGTCCGGGCGCACCCGGACAAGAAAGCGCTGGTCATCTGCATCGAACTGAGCTCGGTGAACGCCGTGTTCGACGACAATATCAACGATGTCATCATCCACAGCCTCTTCGGAGACGGATGCGGCGCGGTGGTGGTCGGGGCCAGCCAGCCGCAGCAGCCGCTGCCGGCCGGCGCGGTGGTGATCCGCGACAGCTTCAGCTACCTGTTCGACGACGCGGAGGACGGAATCGTCCTGGGCGTCAACGACAATGGCATCACCTGCGAGCTGTCGGAGAACCTGCCGCAGTACATTATGCGCGGCGTGGACCCGGTGGTGACCGGCGTGCTGGCGCGCAATGGCATGACCAAGTCCGACATCGACCTGTGGGCGATCCACCCGGGTGGCCCGAAGATCATCGAGGAGTCCGTGCGCTCGCTCGGCCTCGGCTCCGAGCAGGCGGCAACCAGCTGGGACGTACTCGCCGAGTACGGCAACATGCTCAGCGTCTCGCTGATCTTCGTGCTCGAGCAGATGATCGCGCAGCAGGCCACACAGCCGATATCGACCGGGGTGGCGTTCTCGTTCGCACCCGGCGTCACCCTCGAGGGTGTCGTCTTCGACATCATCCGCCCCTGATCCGGGCATCAGTTTCCGTCCAGAGAGCCCAGCAGCCATGCAACTCATCAGATTCCTCATCTCCATCTCGTGGATGCGGATCGCCGGCGTCATCGCCTCCGGTCTGGTCTGCGGTGCGGCCAATACCTACCTGGTGACATTGATTCGGGGAGTGGTGTCACCGGAACCGCATCCGGGCGTCACGGTGCAGGCGTTCGTCGCGACCGCGCTGATCATCCTGGTCAGCGGCGTGATCTCGCAGGTGCTGCTGATCCGGCTCGCGCAGGAGGCCATCTACCGCCTGCGCGCGGACCTGAGCGCTCGCATCGTGTCCGCGCCGCTCGAACACCTCGAGCGGCTCGGGCAGCACCGCCTCATCGCGACCCTGACCGAGGATGTGCGGTCACTGTCGCAGGCGGTCACCGCCATTCCGAGCATCTGCATCGACCTGGCGACCATCATCGGCTGCTTCGTGTTCCTCGCGATCGTGTCCGGCCCGATCTTCGCCACCACCGTCGTGGGTACCCTGCTCGGAATCGCCTGTGTCGAAACGGTTCTCAAGAAGGTGCGGCACCTGTACCAGGCCGCCCGCGAGAACGAGGACGGCCTGCTGCGGTCCTTCCAAGAGGTGTCGCTGGGCATCAAGGAGCTCAAGCTGCACCGCGGGCGGCGGCGCGACTTCATGGATCGGCAGCTGCTCGGCTCCGCTGAGCAGCTGCGGGTGCAGAACGTCGACGCCGGCTCCAAGTTCACCTTCGCCCAGGGTTTCGGCCAGCTGCTGCAGCTGGGCACCATGGCCCTGATCCTGTTCGGCCTGGCGCGCGCCCTGGACCTGCCGCAGAACGTCATGGTCGGCTACGTCCTGGTCACCACGTTCCTCTCGATGCCCATGCAGAACTTCATGCACCGCATTCCCGACCTGCTGCGCGGTGACGTGGCACTGGCCAAGATTCGCTCGCTGAATCTGTCCATCCAGACCGCGCACGACGAATCCACGCTGCCCTACACCGAGCGTCCTGCCGCCACCGCAGCGCGGCTGGAACTCAACGACGTCAGCTACAACTACCTGACCGAAGCGCCGCCGGCCTTCCCGCCCGTGCCGGGTGGTCCGCCGCCCGGCACCGGAGCGCACCCGGGTGGCGGTGCGCGGCCGCACTCCGGCGGCGGCGGACGACCCGGCGCACCCGGTGCGCCCATGGGCGGACGGCCCGGACCGCATCCGGGTGGCCGGCCCGGCGGCCCGCCGCCCGGCCACGGCCCGCGCGGCACCGATCGGCCGGATGTCAACGGCCACCGGTTCGTCGACCACGGCGGCCACCCCGTCCCGATGGGCGCGCCCATGGCGCCGCCCCAGGCCGACGGGTCCGGCTTCCACCTCGGACCGCTCGACCTGACCTTCTCACCCGGTCAGATCAGCTTCATCGTGGGCGGCAACGGCAGCGGCAAGTCGACGCTGGCCAAACTGATCACGGGCCTGTACGTCCCGCAGCACGGCCACCTGTCGCTCAATGGCGAGACGATCGACCACGAGAACATCGAGTGGTTCCGGCAGAACTCGTCGGCGGTCTTCACCGACTTCCACCTGTTCGAGGACTACCTGGGCTTCGACGAAGGCGTCGACGAGGAGGTCCGCAAGTATCTGAAGGAACTCCAGATCGACCACAAGGTCACCGTGGAGAACGGCCGACTGTCCACCATCGCGCTCTCCCAGGGGCAGCGAAAGCGCCTGGCGCTCTTGACCGCCCTGCTCGAAGATCGCCCGATCTACATGTTCGACGAGTGGGCCGCGGACCAGGAACCCAAGTTCCGCGACGTCTTCTACCGGGAAATCCTGGTGAAGCTCAAGGAACGCGGTAAGACCGTCATCGTGATCACCCACGATGACCGCTACTTCGACTGCGCCGACCAGATCGTGAAACTCGACTTCGGCCACATCGCCGAGGTCAAGGAACTCAGCCCGCCGCTCGCGGCCGCCGAGTAGGCACGAAATACGAAGGCCCCGTACCGATTCCGGTGCGGGGCCGGTCGTCTGTGCTCAACCGTCGATCTCCACTTCGGCCGCGACGGTGACGCAATAGCCGAGGGGCAGGGTGGTCATACCGACAGCTGTGCGTGCGTGCCGGCCGATCTCCGGGCCGAACACGTCGAGAACCACGTCGGAAAAGCCATTGATCACGGTCGTCGTGCCCGCGAAGCCGTGGTCGGCGTTCACCATGCCATTGACCATGAGCCACGCCGAGATCCGGTCCAGATCACCGAGTTCGACCTCCAGGGCCGCGATCATGGCCAGGGCCGCGCCCCGCGCGGATTCGGCTGCCGCGGCAGGCGATACGACACTCGGCACCTTGCCGAACGGACCGGCCGGACGCCCGTCGTCGGTGAGCGCACCGTGCCCCGACACCAGAACCCGCCGCCCCGAAACCCGAACCCACGCAAACGGAACATTCAGACCGGGCGGCGGCTTCACGACCGGAGGCAGCTGGATCCCCAACCCCGTCAACCGTTCCGCGACAACTCCCATGACCACCCCTTCCGATCCTGAATGATGGCATGCCGACCGGGAGTGAACGGCCCGATCGGCACCCGTGAGCATCAGCGGAGAGCGGCGGCCTTGCGGCGGGCGGCGGCTGCCTTCTTGGCGGCGGTGGCCTGGGCGTCGGTCTTCGGGGCGGCCTTCTTGGCCGGAGCCTTCTTGGCTGCCTTCTTTGCTGGCATGGGTTCGGCGAGGGAAGCGGACCGGGCGGCGAGGACGTCCTTCAGGAACTGGCCTGTGTAGCTTTCCGGGACTACGGCAATGTCTTCCGGGGTGCCCTGGGCGATGACCAAGCCGCCGCCGGAGCCGCCCTCGGGGCCCAAGTCGAGGACCCAGTCGGAGGTCTTGATGACGTCGAGGTTGTGCTCGATGACGATGACCGTATTGCCCTTGTCCACCAGGCCGTTGATGACAGTCAGGAGCTTGCGGATGTCCTCGAAATGCAGACCGGTGGTGGGCTCGTCGAGGATGTAGATGGTGCGGCCGGTGGAACGCTTCTGGAGTTCGGCGGCCAGCTTCACGCGCTGGGCCTCACCGCCGGAGAGCGTGGGGGCGGACTGGCCGAGACGAACGTAGCCGAGGCCGACATCCACCAGGGTCTTGAGGTAGCGGTGGATGGAGGTCACCGGCTCGAAGAATTCCGCCGCCTCCTCGATCGGCATATCGAGGACCTCGGCGATGGTCTTGCCCTTGTAGTGCACCTCGAGGGTCTCGCGGTTGTAGCGCGCACCGTGGCAGACCTCACAGGGGACGTACACGTCCGGGAGGAAGTTCATTTCGATCTTGAGGGTGCCATCACCCGAGCACGCCTCGCAGCGGCCGCCCTTCACGTTGAAGGAGAACCGGCCCGGCTGATAGCCGCGCACCTTGGCCTCGGTGGTGGCCGCGAACAGGGTGCGGATCTTGTCGAAAACGCCTGTGTACGTAGCCGGATTCGAGCGCGGCGTGCGGCCGATCGGCGACTGGTCGACCTGCACCAGCTTGTCCAGGTGATCGAGACCGTTGACGCGGGTGTGGCGGCCGGGCACCTGCCGCGCGCCATTCAGCTTGTTCTGGAGAACAGTGGCCAGAATGTCGTTGACCAGCGTCGATTTACCCGAACCCGACACGCCGGTGATCGAAGTCAGCACGCCCAGTGGGAAACTCACGTCGATGTTCTTCAGGTTGTGCTCGATCGCGCCGACCACCGTGAGCTGCTTGCGTTTGTCGATCGGCCGCCGCACCAGCGGCACCTCGATCTGCTCACGGCCGGAAAGGTAAGCGCCCGTGAGCGATCCCTTGTCCTTCAGCAGCCCCTCGTACGGACCCGAGTACACCACCTGACCGCCGTGCTCACCGGCCAGCGGGCCGATATCGACCACCCAGTCCGAGGCGTGAATGGTGTCCTCGTCGTGCTCGACCACGATGAGCGTATTGCCGAGACTCTTCAGCCGCGTGAGGGTTTCGATGAGCCGGCGATTGTCGCGCTGGTGCAGGCCGATCGACGGCTCGTCCAGCACGTACAGCACGCCCACCAGGCCGGAACCGATCTGGGTGGCCAGGCGAATACGCTGCGCCTCACCGCCGGACAGCGTGGCCGCGGCGCGCGAGAGCGTCAGGTACTGCAGACCGACATCCAGCAGGAAGCCCAGACGAGCCTGGATCTCCTTGATCACCTGCGCCGCGATCGCCGCCTGGCGATCGTCGAGGGTCAGGGAGTTCAGGAACTTCGCGGCATCACCGATGGACAGATCCGACAGGTCCGCAATGGATTTGCGCTCCGGCCCCGCCGACAACGTGACCGCCAGAATCTCCGGCCGCAGTCGCGCGCCATTGCAGACGGGGCACGGGATGTCCCGCATGTACCCGTCGTAGTGCTCCTTCATCGCCTCCGATTCGGTGGCGTCCATGCGCCGCTGCAGGAACGGCATCACGCCCTCGAAATCGGCATAGTACGAACGCTTGCGGCCGTAACGGTTGGTGTAGGAGACGTGCACCTGCTCGGAGCTGCCCTCCAGCACCGCCTTGCGGGCCTTGAGCGGCAACTGGTTCCACGGCGTGTCCATGGAGAAGCCGATGGCCTCGGCCAGGCCCGACAGCAGACGGGTGAAGTATTCGGCGGTCTGGCCGCGCGACCAGGGCGCGATCGCACCGTCAGCGAGGCTCAGATCCGGGTCCGGCACAACGAGATCCGGATCGACCTCCTTCCGGATACCCAGACCCGTGCAATCCGGGCAGGCGCCGTAGGGCGAGTTGAAGGAGAACGATCGCGGTTCCAGATCCTCGATATCGAGGGGATGCCCGTTCGGGCAGGCCAGCCGCTCGGAGAAGCGCCGTTCGCGATCGTGGGCGTGCTCGTCGCGATCCACGAAGTCCAGCACCACGATGCCGTCGGCCAGCCGCAGCGCGGTTTCGATCGAATCGGTCAGGCGCTGTTTGGAACTCGGCTTCACGGCGAGGCGGTCCACGACCACCTCGACGTCGTGCTTCTCCTGCTTCTTCAGCTTCGGCGGATCGGTCAGCGGATGCACCACGCCGTCGACCCGAACCCGCGAGTAGCCCTGCGAGTTCAACGACTCGAACAGGTCCACGAATTCGCCCTTGCGGGTGCGCACCACGGGCGCGAGCACCTGGAACTTGGTGCCCTCCTCCATGTCCAGCACCTGATCCACGATCTGCTGCGGGGTCTGCTTGGCGATCAGATGACCACAGACCGGGCAGTGCGGGGTGCCCGCGCGCGCGAACAGCAGACGCAGATAGTCGTAGACCTCGGTGATGGTGCCGACCGTGGACCGCGGATTGCGGTTGGTCGACTTCTGGTCGATGGACACCGCCGGGGACAGGCCCTCGATGAAATCCACATCCGGCTTGTCCATCTGCCCCAGGAACTGGCGGGCATACGCGGACAGCGATTCGACGTACCGCCGCTGACCCTCGGCGAAAATCGTGTCGAAGGCGAGCGAGGATTTTCCGGACCCGGACAGACCAGTGAAAACGATGAGACTGTCGCGGGGTAGGTCGAGATCGACCCCTTTGAGGTTGTGCTCCCGCGCTCCGCGCACCGTCAGGCGATCCGCCACTGGCCATCCTTCCAACGTTTCAGCATCCAGACATACCCCCGACGCCATGCTAGGGGCACCCACCGACAAGTTTGATTACGCGTGCTGAAACGCTGGTCACAGTCTGTTTATTGCGAGATGTGACTAGACCGGCCGATCGGCGGGCACGGCCGTGGCGCCCGCCACACTCGGCAGCGCCCGCCGCACACAGCCCGCGATGGCCCGCGGCTGCAGGACCCGATCCCGGTCCCGGTCGCGCGAGCGGCCCTCGGCGCCGGCCGCGGTGACCAGCGCGAGATCGCCGTCGAAGCGCCGATACAGCAGCCGACCGCGGCGAGTATCGGCATCGGTGAAGAACAGATAGGGCAGCCCGCCCAGGCACAGCCGGGCCCTCGCCTCGTCTTCGAGCAGGACCGGCACGCCGTCGCGCATCCGGCCCTGGGTCCGCACGCCGAGCGGACCGGTCCAGCAGACCACCGCCTCGGATCCGGTCTCGGCATCGATGAACAGGTGCGCGTCGTAATCCATGGCATCCAGCACCCGCGCCGCAGCGGCGGGTGTGGCCACCTGTAATCGACAGTCCTTGCGCCGCACGATCGGTCGCGGCTCGGTCACCGCGGACAGCGAGGGCCGCGCGGGATCCGGCCAGGGCCGGGACAATTCGTCCGGCGGGCAGCCCAGCCGCAGATCCAATCGCTCCAGCGCGAAGGTCGCCGCGAACCGCCCCGGCCCGGCGACCTGCACCCGGAACGCCTTCGCCGGCGTCCGGACACCCGCCTGCACCAGCGTGGTCTCGTCCTCGGAGTCGGGCCAGCGCAGGCGTGCCCGCACCGGCCCTTGGACCCCGTGCCGGCGCAGGATCCTGCCCAATCCGCGCACCACCCGGGTCACCTCCCCCGACGGGACGGGCCCGTGCGTGGTCACCACGAAATCCGGATCGAGTCCACTCGACCACACGTCGAATGCGCCCATAGCCGACCCCGCTCTCCCTGTTCCGACCCGGCAACGCGCCTCCATGGCAACACACCACGGTCACCCTCGACAGTGCCGAAGGTCCCGAAACAGACCACTTTCGGGGAAGAGTCTCCGACAAAAGATTGCCGGATAAATCTCCGGACTGTTCGGGCGCCGGAAATTAGGGACCTTCGGCGGTATCCGCACCTCTTCCCGCGAGATACGTTTGCCCCTACCATTTCGCGCGCCCACGACCCGAGCTTGGAGGCCGTCGTGATCAAAGTCTTCCTGGTCGACGATCACGAGATCGTCCGCCGCGGTCTGACCGACCTGCTGGAGGAGGATCCCGAACTGACCGTCGTCGGCGAGGCCGGTGACGTCGCCCAGGCACTGGCACGGATCCCGGCACTGCGCCCCGACGTGGCGGTGCTGGACGTACGCCTGCCCGACGGCAACGGCATCGAACTGTGCCGCGACCTGCTCGCCGACATCGACGACCTGCGCTGCCTGATCCTCACCTCCTACACCGACGAACAGGCCATGATGGACGCCATCCTGGCCGGCGCCAGCGGCTACGTGGTCAAGGACATCAAGGGCATGGAGCTGGCCAAGGCCATCAAGGAGGTGGGCGCGGGCCGTTCGCTGCTGGACAATCGCGCGGCCGCCGCGCTCATGACGCGGCTGCGGCGCAGCACCGAATTCGACGGCCCGCTGGCCGGTTTGACCGATCAGGAACGCAAGCTGCTGGACCTGCTCGGCGACGGCCTCACCAACCGGCAGATCGCGGAACGGATGTTCCTGGCAGAGAAGACCGTCAAGAACTACGTGTCCCGGCTGCTGGCCAAACTCGGCATGGAACGCCGCACCCAGGCCGCCGTCCTGGCCTCGAAATTGCGTACGGGACAGCCACGTTCGGCATGACGACCATCCGGCAACCTCGACCCGAATAGAATCCCGCTTGCCGTGTCGTATCCGCCGGACCGCAGGACAACCATGCACGACACACCCCGCACCGGTCCCTACTCGGTGCGTGAAACGCTGTCGCAGTTGCGATTACGCGAACTACTCACCGAGGTCAAGGACCGGGTCGAACAGATCATCGACGCCCGGGATCGCATCGACGGGCTGGTCGAGGCCATGCTCGCGGTCACCTCCGGCCTCGATCTGGACCAGACCCTGAGCACGGTCGTGCGCGCCGCCACCATCCTGGTCGACGCCCGTTTCGGGGCGCTGGCGGTGCGTGGGCACGAACAACAGCTCAGCCAATTCATCTTCCGCGGCATCGACGAGCAGACCCGGGTCCGGATCGGCGCGCTGCCCGAGGGGCACGGTGTGCTCGGCCGGCTACTCGATGTGCCCGAACCGCTGCGCCTGGACGACCTCGCACGCCATCCGGCCGCGACCGGATTCCCCGCGCACCATCCGGTCATGCGCACCTTCCTCGGCATGCCGGTGCGAATCCGCGGCGACGTCTTCGGAAACCTGTATCTCGCCGAGAAATCCGGCGGGCACCCCTTCACCGAGGACGATGAGGTGCTGCTGCAGGCGCTGGCCGCCGCGGCCGGCATCGCCGTCGACAATGCCCGGCTCTACGAGCAGGCCCGCACCCGGCAGGCATGGATCGAGGCCACCCGCGATATCGCCACCGAATTCCTGGCCGACACCGAACCCAGCAAGGTGCTGGCCCACGTGGTCGAGCATGCCCGCGAGCTGACCGCCTCCCGACAGGCGCTGCTGGCCGTGGTCGCCGATCCCGACGACACGCCCGAAGACGTCGCCGAACTCGTTGTGGCGCAATGGTCCGGCCCCGACGAGCCGGCGGACGGGCACGCGGTAAGCACGGTGTCCACCGCCGTCGGGCAGGCCCTCATCACTCGCACCCCGCTGCGCTTCGACGACGCCCGCCACATCGATCTGGGCACGCCCATCGCCGATATCGGCCCGGCCCTGGTGCTGCCGCTGCACACCCCGGACTCCACCCTGGGCGTGCTGATCACGCTGCGCGCCGCCGAATCCGCGCCCTACACCGACGAATTGGTGGAGCTGATCGCCGCCTTCACCGATCAGGCCGCGCTGGCCATGCAACTGGCGGTGGCACAGCGCCGCATGCGCGAACTCGACATCCTGACCGACCGCGACCGGATCGCCCGCGACCTGCACGACCACGTCATCCAGCGGCTGTTCGCCATCGGGCTCTCGCTGCAGGGCACGGTGCCGCGCGCCCGGGTCCCCGAGGTGCAGAAGCGGCTGGCCGACGCCATCAACAATCTGCAGGACGTGGTGGAGGAGATCCGCACCTCCATCTTCGACCTGCACGGCGGCGACGGGCACAGCACCCGGCTGCGCCAGCGCATCGAACGCGCGGTCAAGCAGCAGACCACCGCCACCGACATCCGGGCACTCATGCACATCACCGGACCGCTGTCGGTGGTCGAGCCGGCGCTCGCCGATCACGCGGAAGCCGTGGTGCGCGAGGCGGTCTCGAACGCGGTCCGGCATTCCGGGGGCGACACCATCACCATCGACATCGGCGTGGCCGACGATCTCACCATCGTGGTCTCCGACAACGGCCGCGGCATTCCGGACGACATCACCCCCAGCGGCCTGACCAACCTGGCCCGGCGCGCCGAACAGTCCGGTGGCAGCCTGGCGGTGTATCCGCGGCGCGATCCGAGCGGCGACGGCACCGGGACGAAACTGCACTGGTCGGTGCCACTGCATTGACTCGCTGAGATCGAGCGTTATCGACTCGGCGAGATCTCGGGTGTCGTCAGCCGACCGGGCCGAGCACCACCGCGGAGTTGTTGCCGCCCATGCCCAGCGCGGTCTTCACCGTGATGCCGTCGACGCCGTGCCGGACGCCGTTGACCAGATTGGGATGCGCGGGCGCCACGATCGGGGCCGACACCAGCAGCCCGCGCTCGTAACCCATTGCCGCGACGGCCACTTCGACCCCGGCCGAGGCGGCCTGGCAGTGCCCGACCAGCGGCTTGAGCGCCACCACCGCCGGGCGATCGTCGAAAAGCTCCGCCAGCAGCGCGGTTTCGGCTGCGTCGCACTGGGCGGTGCCGGAACCGTGCGAGTTGAGGTAGGCGACCTCGTCGGGACGGACATCGGCGCTGTCCAGGGCGCAGCGCACGCACTCGAAAATCTGGGAGTAGGACGGCTCCACGGAGATCACATGGTGGCCGTCGTTGGACATGGCCCCGCCGAGCATCGCCGCATAGGGTCGCTCGGCGTCGCGGGTCGCCAGGAACGCGACCGAGGCCTCGCCGAAAACGAAGCCGCGGCTGCCCTGCTGGAAGGGCCGGCAGGCATCGAGGGGGTCGGCGTCGTCGACCGCCGCGCCGAGTGTGACGAACGGCTGCACCATCTCCGGAATCCCGGACAGGTCGGTCGCGACCACCAGCACGTCGTCGGCGATGCCCTGGGCCAGCCACAGCTGCGCGGTGACCAGGGCCACGTTCGCCGAGGAGCAGGCTGCGGTCACGTTCATGGCCGGGCCGTGAAACCCGAACTCGCTCATCAGCATCGACACCGGGGTCGAGGGAAGAAGTCGAAGATAGTCGCGCGAGCGCCGCTGCCCACCCTCGACGGTGTAGAAGTCCCGCCACTCGTAGGCGTTTCCGAGCACGATGGCGTGCAGCAGGCCGACCGTCCGGCCGGGCCGCCAGCAGCGTTCGCGCGCGTCGGCCACCGCCTCGCGCGCCGAGCCGATGACCGCCCGTAGGTAGCGGCTGGGCGGTAGATCCGGATCGCCGCCGTTCGGTATGCGGGCAATCCACCCCTGCCGATCGCGTCCGGGCCCGTACCCTGGAAAGAGCCGGGCTGCCGGTTTGCCGGTCAGCAAACCTTCCCAGAGGGTTTCGCGGCCCCAGCCGTACGCGGTGACGGCGCCGATGCCGGCAAGCGTCATATGATCTTGATGCCGACCTGCGGTCACCGGGACGGGGATGGTGCCAGGCATTTGCATCGCTCCTCTCGGGCCGTTGCCCGTAATGATCACCACTCACGGGCCGATGCTGTGTGGAACTGTGATTCATTCAATACGGTCAGCAAGGGGCACCAGCAAATTTGTAGATAACAGAATGGTGCCGTGCTCCAGTGACGTGTCGGAACGACGATCAGGGGGTGCATGACGTGATGGGTAACGATCGGGCAAATGACTCGGCCAATGCCGAACAGCTGGCCCAGCGATACCGGTCCCTGGTGGACTACAGCCCCGACGGGGTCGTGGTCCACGAGCGTGGCACCGTCGTCTACGCCAACCCGGCGATGCTGCGGCTGCTCGCCGCCGCAGATCCGGAAGATGTGATCGGGCAACCGGTCACCAATTTCGTCGAACCCGGTTCCGTCTCCGCCATGCTCGACCGCATCCGCCGCCTCACCATCGCGGGCACGGCGTCCGACCCCGCCGAGATGACGCTGATGCGATGCGATGGCGGCAGCGTCGAGGTGGAGACCGTGTCGGTGCTCACCGCCTGGCACGAACACCTCGCCTACCAGGTGGTGGTGCACGACCTCACCCCGCAGCGCCGCGCCGAGGCCGCCCAGCAGCGCGCCGAACATTTCTTCACCGCGGTGGTGTCGCAATTGGAGGAGGGGGTGGTGGTGATCGACCGGCACGGGCGCATCGAATCCGCCAATCCGGCCGCGCGCCGCATCTTCGGCTACGACGCCGACGATCTCGTCGGCGCCCACATCTACGACATCCCGCTGAGCCTGCTGGACGCCAATGCCCAGCCCATGCCGACGTCCTGGTATCCGGTGATCCGCACCCTCGCCACCGGGGAGACGGTGACCCGCTTCGTGTTCGGGCTCGACCGGCCCGACGGGCAGCGGCGCTGGCTCTCGGCCAACAGCCGGCTGCTCAACCCCAGCGATCCGGACTCGGCGGCGGTGTCGTCGTTCAACGACATCACCGAATTCCGGGCCAGCCGAAGGCAATTGGAGTACCAGGCCACCCACGACCCGCTCACCGGGCTGGCCAATCGGGCGCTGGTGCTGTCGCGGCTGGCGGCGGCCCTGGGCACCACCGAGACCCTGCCCGTGTCCAGTGTGCTGTTCATCGACCTGGACGGGTTCAAGGCCATCAACGACACCCTCGGGCACGCCATCGGCGACACCGTGCTGCAGATCGTGGCGCAGCGGCTGCAGCGCGGGCTGCGCTCCGAGGACATCGTGGGTCGTATCGGCGGTGACGAATTCCTGGTGCTGCTGTCGGGCCGCACTCTCGGCGACGATCTCGACACGCTCATCGCACGGCTGCGCCAGAACATGGCCGAACCGATCATCGCGCGTGGGCACCGCATCCAGGTCGACGCCTCGATCGGGGTGACGGACCTGTGCACAGGCGACAATCGCACCCCGGAGGCCGTCCTGCACGACGCCGACCTGGCCATGTACCGGGCCAAGCCGCCCAACCACCAGAACGGAACCCTCGGCCGGCGCAGCGACAGCACGCATGCCTCCTGAATCTGGCAGTTTCGGGGCTTGTTACCTGGCGGTACGGCGCGCGAGGGAATCGCGAACTAGACTCGACAACTCTGTTCTCGATGCTTCGCGCCCCGTACCCAACACGGCGGACGTGGTGAAGAAGGAGTTCCGTTTTGCCCGACCTCACCGAGGAGCGTTCCGTGTCCGATTCCGCTAACGCGGCTTCCCCGGACCTGGAGCGCGAGCAGCAGTACCTCACGAAGCTCTACGAACAGCTGGACGGCATGCGCGCCTATGCCCAGCGGCGGCTGCGTACCGTGCTGCTGGAGACCGGCGGCACTCCGCAGGCCCGCAGTGAGCGCGAGTCGTTCACCCAGCTCTACTCCGAGGACCTGGCCAAGTACGACGCCGCCGAACACGGCCTGTGCTTCGGCCGCATCGATATCGCCGAGAACGGTGACAGTGAGCACCGCTACATCGGGCGTATCGGCATCCTCGACGAGAGCGCCGATTACGAGACGCTGCTGCTGGACTGGCGCGCTCCCATGGCCCGGCCCTTCTACCTCGCCACCACCGCCGCGCCCGACGGCGTGACCCGGCGGCGGCACATCCGCTCGCGCAACCGCACGGTCACCGGGGTCAATGACGAGTACCTGGACCTGGATGCCGCGCAGCGCGCCGGGGTGATCGGCGGCGACGGCGGCGTGGGCAGCGAGAGCGCCCTGCTGGCCGCGCTCAATGCCGCCCGCACCGGGCACATGAACGACATCGTCGAGACCATTCAGAGCGAGCAGGACGCCATCATCCGCTCCGAGCACAAGAGCGTGCTGGTGGTCCAGGGCGGCCCCGGCACCGGCAAGACCGCGGTGGCGCTGCACCGCGCGGCGTACCTGCTGTACACGTACCGACAGCAGCTGGACAAGGCCGGTGTGCTCATCATCGGCCCGAACTCGACCTTCCTCGATTACATCGGCCAGGTGCTGCCCTCGCTGGGTGAGACCGGGGTGCTGCTGTCCACCGTCGGCAACCTGTACCCGGGAGTCCAAGCGACACTGGAGGATTCGCTGCGCGCCGGGGAACTCAAGGGCTCGCTCGACATGCTCGAGGTGCTCAAGAAGGGGGTGCGGGACTGGCAGGAGGTGCCCCGGGAGCCGATCCAGCTCTACTTCGACGGGCACCAGCTGGAACTGGACCGCAAGATCGCCGCCAAGGCCCGCGGCCGCGCCCGCTCCTCGCGCCGCCCGCACAATCTGGCCCGGCCCGTCTTCGCCGCCGCCGTCGTCGACGCGCTCACCGATCAGCTGGCCGCCGCCATCGGCGCGAACCCGCTGGGCGGGCGAAACCTGTTGAGTCAGACCGATCTCACCGAGATCCGCGACGAGATGCGGGCCGATCCCGAGATCCAGCGCGCCATCGCCGGACTGTGGCCCATCCTCACCCCGCAGGAGGTGCTGGGCGGGCTGTGGGCCGACCCCAAGCGCCTGGCCGATGCCGCCGGGCAGCTGAGCCACGCCGACCGGGCCGAGCTGTACCGGTCCGACAGCGGCGAGTTCAGCGACGCGGACGCGCCCCTGTTGGACGAGCTGGCCGAACTGCTCGGCATCGACGACAGCGAGGAGCGCGACCGCGCCCGCCGCCGCTGGCGCGCCCAATTGGCCGAGGCCCAGGACGCGCTCGACATCCTCACCGGTTCCGCGCCCCAGGATCTCGAGGACGATCTGGATCCCGAGCTGCTCATGGCCTACGACCTCATCGACGCCTCCCAGCTGGCCGAGCGCCAGCAGGTGCGCACCCGGCAGACCACCGCCGAACGCGCCGCCGGCGACCGCACCTGGACCTACGGCCACGTCATCGTGGATGAGGCACAGGAGCTTTCGGCCATGGCGTGGCGTATGGTCATGCGCCGCATTCCGAATCGCTGGATCACCGCCGTCGGCGACGTGGCCCAGACCGGCGACCCGGCGGGCGCCTCGTCCTGGCAGCAGGTGCTGGAACCCTATGTGGCCAAACGCTGGAAGCTCACCGAGCTGACGGTCAACTACCGCACCCCATCGGAGATCATGGCGGTGGCGGCGGACGTGCTGACCGCCATCGACCCGGCCGCGCCCGCGCCGCGCTCGGTCCGCGACTCCGGCTTCGAGCCCACCGCGACCCGGATGGCGGCCCCCGAGCTGGCCGACGAGATCAAGCGGCTGATCGCCGCGGAGGCCGAGCATCCCGGCACCACCGTGGTCATCGTGCCGCACGACCTCGCCTCGGAACTCGCTCACCTGACCGATGATTCGGTGCGCGTGCTCACCGTTCACGACGTGAAGGGCCTGGAGTTCGACGCGGTCATCCTGGCCGAACCGCACCGGATCCTGGGCGAATCGCCGCGCGGCCTCAACGACCTGTACGTGGCGCTCACCCGCGCCACCCAGCGCCTGGCGGTCGTGCACTCCGCGGACCTCCCCGAGGTCCTGCACCGGCTGCGCTGACCAGGACGGCGAACAGCGAAGCGGCCGAGCCCGCATCGGGCTCGGCCGCTTCATTGGAACGGGCTCCGCTCTCTTGGAACGGGAGTTCGCTCAGCGCACGGTGTGCACGATCAGCACGTCGCAGCGGGACTTGCGGGCCACGTCCGACGGCACCGAGCCGAGCAGGCGACCGGCCAGGGTGTTGAGGCCGCGGTTACCGACGACGAGCAGGTCGGCCTCCACCTCCTTCACCAGGTCCAGCAGCGAATCGACGGGCTCGCCGACGACGGCCTTCTCCACCACGTTCACCGCGCCGACGGAGACGGCCTTGTCCCGCGCGACACGCAGAATCTCGCTGGTCGGCGCGGAGCCGCGCACCTGGTAGGCCTCGTCCTTCAGCACATCCGCGGCCGCGGCCACATCGCGGTCGTCGGTCGGGAAATACGCGCAGGCGATGTACAGCGTGGCGCCCTCGTCGCCGGCCAGAGCCGCGGCCCGCTCGACGGCGACGTACGACGAGTCCGAGCCATCGGTACCGACGACGATCGTCCGGTAGGCGGTCATTTCTCCTCCAAGTACAAGGGTCGGGGCCGCGGAATCCTCGACGGTGGGGTTTTCACCGCGGCAACTTCGCCTGACAATAGCGGCATAACCGGCGGAAATATTCGATATCGCAACACATCACACTTCCGTGCCGTGATCGGGTCCGGGCACATTCCGGTTCCCGCCGCGAAGACGGCCTCGGCTACCAGCGAATTTCCGAAGCGCCGCGACGTGGCCCACAATATGCCAACGGTGTTGCGTCCCTGGGAGATTCGTCACAAGTCCGATATGCCCCGGACCGGCGGCGGGCCGTTCGTTGTGACATCGCACAACGAACGGCCCGCGAAACAGTGACTTGGCTTTGCCTCACAGCTCGCGATATTCGGCCCACAACCAGCCGAGAATCGCGCTGAGGATGGACATGCGATCCTCTTCCCTCCGGCCGATCAATGACGCGCAATACTAACGCGGCCGGATCGGATCAGAGGCTGAAAAGCGGTCCGGTGAGCGTCAATCCGAGATCCCCGCCGGTGTGGGCGAAGAACGCGAACAGCATGAGCGCTGCGCCGGCGAGCGCGATGTCCTTGTTGAAGTGCACCATCTCGGTCTGCTTGGCCTCCGCGTCGGTCTCCTTCCAGAAGGGGTGCATGAGGAGGACGGTCGGCAGCAGGAAGACGAGCAGCAGCAGCGTGCCCAGGTCGGCCCAGACGCCCAGCAGCACGCTCAGCCCACCGGCCAGCAGGAGTACACCCGACGCGGGCACCGCCAGATCGGCCATGGGCACCCCCTTGAACTGCGCGTACTGCACCATCGTCTTCCGCTGCGCGAGATGCCCGAAGCCCGAGCCGAGGAACAGCAGTGCGAACAGGATCCGTCCGATCAATACCAGCACGTCCATAGCCCGCTCCTTCGATGATCGATATGCCATTAGGTGACATGGCAACCAACTTTGGGGGTACTGAAATTATTCCCGGACCAGCAGTTATCAGGATGGTAGCGAGATGCGGGCGTATTCGAGCGGAGGCAGTCCGATCTCCTTGGCGAACTCGTTGGAGAAGTGCGCCTGATCGAAGTAGCCGAGCTCGACGGCCAGCGCGGCCAGGTCCGAGGTGCGGCCCTCGGCCAGCAGATGTGCGCCGTCCTGGAGGCGATAGCGGCGCAGCACCCACTTCGGGCCCGCACCGACATAGCGGCGGAACAACCGCTGCAGGGTCCGGACGGGAATATCGAAACGCTCGGTGACCTGGTCGACCCGGGTCAGATCGCGATCATGCTCCATGACCTCGATGATCGCCAGCACCTGGCGATAGGCGGTGTCGTCGCCCCCACCGGCCTCCTCGCGCCGGACCCCGACCAGGAAATCCTCGATCAGGTCCCGACGGCGTTCGGCATCGTCGGTCGCGAGTACAGCCGCCGAGAGGGCGTCGGCCGCCGGGAAGATATCGGTTGCCGGGACCGAGGTATCACTGAGTGCCCCGACGTCCAGGCCGGTGAACGCGCCGAAGCCACCGGCCCGGAACTTGACCCCGAAAGTCTCGCCCTCCCCGGCCAATTCACGCACGTACTTGGTGGTCCACACACCGGTGACGAAGGCGCCGGTGCGTTCATGGGTGCGCTCGAAGGTCAGATTCACGCACGGATAGGACAGCACCTCGGCCCGGAAGGGCGGCTGGCCCCGGCGATCCCAGCGCACCGCCCAGTACCACTCGACAAAGCGGGACACCCGCGGGTTAGCGGGCAGCCGGGAGTGGTTGTTGGCCCGGTTCTGCTGGCGGGGCCACAGAATGCCCTTGGCGGTCTCCGGCGGTGGCACCGGCCGCGGCGAGAACCGGCCTCCGGCAGTGCTTCCGCCGACACCTCCGGCAGTGTTTCCACTGGTCATCGCGCCTGTCGCTTTCTTACAAGACCATCGCCGCCGCGGCGACGAGAGTAGTGCGCATGAGCAACGCAGTGAATCCGATCCCCGAGGGCTACCACTCCATCACCTGCTTCCTGGCCGTCCCCGACGCCAATGCGGCCATCGAGTTCTACTCCGCCGTCTTCGGCGCGAAGGTACTGAGCCGCAACGATCTTCCCGACGGCCAGGCCGCACACGCCGAACTCCTCATCGGCGACTCCACCATCCAGGTCGGCATGCCCATTCCCGACGAGGGCCTGCGCGCCCCCGCCGACGACTGGGTCCACACCAGCGTCGTCCACTACTGCCCGGACGTGGACGCCGTCTCGAAGCTGGCCTCCGAGAACGGCGCCCGGTTCGTCGCCGAACCCGCCACCTTCGTCACCGGCGACCGCTTCGGCCGAGTCATGGATCCGTTCGGCCACCGCTGGATCGTCATGACGCGGGTCGAAGACGTCTCTCGCGAGGAGGCCGAGCGACGCGTGAATGAATGGATGGCCAGTTCCGCCTCTCCGAGCCTTTAGCAGACGGCTGAGTGCCGCTGACGGATGGCAGCCCGTGCCGGCGGTTGGGTGCCGAACCGATTCTGGACGTACCCGGCGAGTTACCCCCGCCTGCACGAAATCAGTTGTTACGTCAGCAATTTCCCTCACGATAATCCAGCGGCATCCATACCGCGCAGTTCCTTCTTGAGGTCCGCGATTTCGTCGCGGAGGCGGCCGGCGAGCTCGAACTGCAGCTCACGGGCCGCGTTCATCATCTGCGCGGTCATGTCCTTGATCAGGTCGGCGAGTTCGGCGCGCGGCATGTTCTTCACATCGCGGCCCTCGTAGACACCGGCGCTCACCGCCCGCCCTGGCTCACCCTGGGCGCGGCGGCCGCGGCTGACATTGCGACCCGAGCCGCCCACCTCGACCTCGGTCTCCTCGGCCTCGCGATACACCTGGTCGAGAATGTCGGCGATCTTCTTGCGCAACGGTTTCGGGTCGATGCCGCGCTCTTCGTTGTAGGCGATCTGCTTGGCCCGGCGGCGTTCGGTCTCGTCGATGGCGTGGCGCATGGAGTCGGTGATCTTGTCCGCGTACATGTGGACCTCGCCCGAGACATTGCGCGCCGCACGGCCGATGGTCTGGATGAGGCTGGTGGCCGAACGCAGGAAACCTTCCTTGTCGGCATCGAGAATCGCGACCAGCGAGACCTCGGGCAGGTCAAGACCCTCACGTAGCAGGTTGATACCGACCAGCACGTCGTATTCACCCAGCCGCAGCTGCCGCAGCAATTCGACACGGCGCAGGGTGTCGATCTCCGAGTGCAGATAGCGCACGCGCACACCGAGTCCCAGCAGATAATCCGTGAGATCCTCGGCCATCTTCTTGGTCAGCGTGGTGACCAGCACGCGCTCGTCGCGGTCGGTGCGCAGCCGGATCTCGTGCACCAGATCGTCGATCTGCCCCTTGGTCGGCTTGACCACCACCTGCGGATCCACCAGGCCGGTGGGCCGAATGACCTGCTCGACGAATTCGCCGCCGGTCTGGCCCAATTCGTACGGGCCGGGCGTGGCCGACAGGTACACCGCCTGCCCGATCCGATCGGCGAACTCCTCCCAGGTGAGCGGCCGGTTGTCCACCGCCGACGGCAGTCGGAAGCCGTATTCCACCAGGTTCCGCTTGCGCGACATATCGCCCTCGTACATGCCGCCGATCTGCGGCACGGTCACATGCGATTCGTCGATGACGAGCAGGAAATCCTCGGGGAAGTAATCCAGCAGCGTGGCCGGCGCGGTTCCGGCGGCACGGCCGTCGATATGCCGCGAATAATTCTCGATACCGGAACAGAAACCGACCTGCCTGATCATCTCCAGATCGTATTGGGTGCGCATCCGAAGTCGTTGCGCCTCCAGCAATTTGCCCTGCTTCTCCAAATCCGCGAGCCGCTCGTCGAGCTCCGCCTCGATATCCCGTACGGCCCGCTCCATGCGTTCCGGGCCCGCCACATAGTGGGTGGCCGGGAAAATCCGGACCATATCCACCTGACGCACCACGTCACCGGTCAGCGGATGCAGATAATAGAGCGCCTCGATCTCGTCCCCGAAGAATTCGATGCGCACCGCCAATTCCTCGTAGGAGGGAATGATTTCGACGGTGTCGCCGCGCACCCGGAAACTACCGCGGGTGAACGACATGTCATTGCGCGTGTATTGCACATCCACCAGCAGGCGCAGCAGCCGATCGCGATCGATCTCGGTGCCGACCTCCAGCTGCACCGACCGATCCAGGTACGACTGCGGCGTGCCGAGGCCGTAGATGCACGACACCGACGCGACCACCACCACATCCCGCCGCGAGAGCAGGCTCGACGTGGCCGAGTGCCGCAGCCGCTCGACATCGTCGTTGATCGAGCTGTCCTTCTCGATATAAGTGTCGGTCTGCGCGATGTAGGCCTCGGGCTGGTAGTAGTCGTAGTACGAGACGAAGTACTCGACCGCGTTGTTCGGCAGCATCTCGCGCAGCTCGTTGGCCAGCTGCGCGGCGAGGGTCTTGTTCGGCGCCATGACCAGCGTGGGCCGCTGCAACCGCTCGATCAGCCAGGCCGTGGTGGCGGACTTACCGGTACCGGTGGCGCCCAGCAGCACCACGTCCTTCTCGCCGCCCCGGATGCGCCGCTCGAGCTCCTCGATGGCGGCGGGCTGATCACCGGCCGGCCGATGCTCGCTGACGACCTGGAACTGCCCGTCGATGCGCTCGACGTCGCCGATGGGTCGGTGCTCGGAATGAGCGAGCGGCAGGTCGTCCGGGATCTCGGTTGCAAAGGCCATGTCCCCAGCCTAGGACCCCCCACCGACAATCCGGTCCGCCTCCCCGTGCCTGCAGCGGACGGCCGAGAGCCGTTGACAGTGACAACGCCGCGCCGGCGGTTGGGTGCCGAACCGATTCTGGTCGTCCTCGGCGAGTTACCCTCGCCTCGCGAAATCAGTCGTCGCTTCGGGCACGGTTGCCGGGAGTTCAACTCCGTGCCCGCCGGGTCGCTTCCACCCGGTTCCCCATGCCCCGCACACGATTTCGTAAACCGTCGGTAAATGTCCGAATTGACCGTTACCCCAAGGGTTTTCGCGCCGTGTGCGCGTCGCGATGTCGCGTAGATCTCAGTCCGTTCACGACGGTTTGAATCCCGGTTCCCGGGTGTACTCTGAGCTCGCTGGTCGCACGATTCGAGAAGAGGCAGGGCGATGACCGGTCTGCATACGCCACAGCGGAATTCCGCCAATGGCGCACACCCCCACGGCACGATCGGCAACACTCCTCCGGTGTCTCCGCATCGCCCCAGGCTCGAATACTTCAATCTCGCGGATCTGTCGTGGACCGATTATCGCGGGTTCCTACATCCCGTGGAGCGTTTACACGCAGAACCGTTCGGCCTGTATGTCGAACGGACAGTGGACAATCCGCGTTTCCACTACATCGAGTCCTGGCTGCTGCCCGAGCTCACGCTGCGCGCCACCGTCTACCATCTGCGGCCCGGCCACGATCGCAGCCAGACCTACTATCTCGACATCGGCGAGTACGGCCCGTGCGAGGCCAAGAAGTGGCGGGCCGAGAGTCACTACCTGCACGTGGTGGCGCGCCGGGGCCAGGCGCCCGAGCTGGTCGGCATCGATCAGCTGCTGAGCGCCCATGCCGCAGGACATTTCGACACCGCGCGCACCCATCTCGCCATCGAGCGGGCCGCCGCCGTGGTGGACGGCATCGCCGGCTGCGGTCACGACGTCGACCGCTGGCTGGCCGGGCAGGGCATCACGCTCAGCTGGCTGTAGAAACGAACCCGCCCGGTCCGTGCGGCACGGACCGGGCGGGTTCGAACAGGTCTGTCCGTCCTCCGACTAGCCGGACAGGCTCGGCAGCAGTCCGTTGAGTCCGCAGCCGAAGCTACCGAAGCTGCTGGCCGGATCCACCTGGACGGTGATCGACTTCGAGATCAGATCCTGGGTGGCGGTCAGCGTGTGCGAACCGGTGGTGCTGGGCGTCCATTTGATGGTCACCTTATCGCTCAGCAGCGACGGGCTGACCGGGCTACCGGTGAGCTCGGTGCCGTTGTCGCTGAAGCTCACCGAGAGCAGGTGGTCGACCTGGACGGTCGCGGTGAGAGTGTAGGAGCAGCCGACATTGTGGGAGGATCCGCCCGAGACTTGCAGATCGGACGGCCACGCGCCGGCCTGCGGCGCGGCCAGGACGATGACCCCGGCTACCGCACCGAAGGTCGTGACTCCCAGGCCGACCCGGCGAGCGCGGGCTGTATGTGCGTTCATGCAGGTATTTCCCTTGGGTTGAGGCACCCGCCCAGGCGCGGCGGGTCGAAAGCGCGCGAAAGAACAGCGCAGCCGCACAATAGCGAAACACGACCGCTTCAGATTGGGTTTTCGAAAAATTCGGCCCGGTCGGCACCGGATTCCAGCAATCTGTCGGCGACGCGACATCCGCTCCCCTGGACGACCGCCGCCCGACACGCGATGCTGAATGGCATGACTCGGGCACCCGCGGTAGATCTGCACCGACCCAAGGTGGAGTACTTCAATATCGACGAGCTCACCAATATCGATCCCAAGGGTTTCGTGCGGCAGGTGGAGCGGTACCAGGTCGAGCCGTGGGGGTTGTACATGGCCCGCACCTCCGACCATCCCGAGTTCCACTACATCGAATCCTGGCTGCTGCCAACGGTGTCCATCCGCGCCACGGTGTTCCATTTCACCCCCGCGCACCTGCGCGACCAGGACTACTACATCGACATCGGCGAATTCGCGCAGGTCGGCCCGAAGCAGTGGAAGTCCGTCGACCACTACCTGGATCTGGTGGTCCGCCAGGGCCGCGAGGTCGAGCTGCTCGATGTGGACGAACTGCTCGCCGCGCACGCCGCCGGCTACCTGACCCTGTCCGAAGCTCAGCAGGCCATCGAGTCGGCCACCTCGACCATCGACGGAATCGCCGCGCACGGCCACAGTTTCGAGGCCTGGCTGGCATCCAAGGGCATCACGCTGACCTGGATGTAGGCCCGAGACGGCGGGGCCGTCCGCACCGAGGGGTGCAGACGGTCCCGCTACCGTCGTGGGAGCTCCGGCGGCCGGTTCAGACGCCGAGAATCAGATTGACCGGGCGGCCCGGGTCGGCGTTCGCGTGCAGGCGCTCCCCCGCCGCAAGATCCACACCCGACGCGGCGAGCAGCGCGTCCCCGGCGGCGACCGGCGGGAAACCGATGTCCGCCAGGCGATCCCGCAGGCCGTCCATGGCGGCGCCATCGGCGACCGTGATCCGGATGTCGAGGACATCGGCGGCCGGTTTGCCCGCCACCGAGGTCGGTCCGATGTGCTCGATGCTCCGCGCGTCCGCGCCGCACGCCACGGCGAGCCGCGCGATCACCCGCTGGGCCTGCGCGGGCCACTCCGGATTCGCGTCCGCCACGGGCAGTTCCGGCCGGGCGGCGGGTGTGCGGGTGCGCAGGTTGCGTTCGAAGGGAACCAGGCGCTCGTCCCAAAGCCGGTGCACCTCGGCATCGATGACGCCGGTCGCGCCATTGTTGTCGAGCAGCACGTCGGCCACGGCCCGACGCTGGGCGTCGGTGGCCTGGGCGGCGATGCGGGCGCGCGCGTCGGCCTCGTCGATGCCGCGGAACTCCACCAGGCGGCGCAGCCGGGTCTCCTCGGCGGCGTCCACGATGACCACCAGGTTCATGAAGGGTGCGAGGCCGTTCTCCACCAGCAGCGGAATGTCCTGCACCACAATGCCGTCTGCGGGGGCGGCGGCGATGAGCGCGGCGGTGCGCTTGCCGACCAGCGGGTGGGTGATGCCGTTGAGGGTGGCGCGCGTTTCGTCGGAGGAGAAGGCCTTGGCGGCCAGGGCCGGCCGGTCGAGGCTGCCGTCGGCGGCGAGAATGTCCGTGCCGAAGGCCTCGACGAGGGCGGCCAGCCCCTCGGTGCCGGGTGCGACCACTTCGCGGGCGATGACGTCACTGTCCACCAGCACGGCTCCGCGCTCGGTGAGAATGCGGGCCACGGTGGATTTGCCCGCGCCCATGCCTCCGGTGAGACCGATTCGCAACATTCGTTCAGTCTCGCATCAGCGCCGGTCATCGCGCCCATCAGGGTTACCCCCTCCGGGCTGCGGTTTCACCTGCAAGTGCAGTACTTGGCCATTCCGTGACACCCGTGAGACCGTTTCGCAACTTTTTCGGTAAATACGGACCGTTTGTCGGCAAGATTCCGACACGCCGGGGCGAACGTCGCGCAAAATTCGGTGACGCACACTTTTGTTCGGCTAAGGTTCGCCGCAGGCGATCTTAGGCCGGTAACACGCAAGAGAAGGAACATCAGTGGGCACCAAAAAACTCCAGACGGGTCGCCACCGCCTGGGCCTGGCGGGCACCGTACATTGCATCGAGATTCCCGCCATCGCAGCCGCTCTCGTCGAGCACCGCCGTTCCTGGCTGAGCACACTGCTCAACCCGGCCCGGCACAGCGTCGCGGCCCTGCGAAAACGGTCGCCCGAGACTCCCGTCGTGCGGCACTGGGTACCTGCTACCGCCGCCTGATCCGGCGCGGCCGGCCGATTTGCCGCCCGGTGTGATCCCCTGAAACGCACGGTGGCCCGGTCCGATTCGGACCGAGCCACCCTTTTGCGTGCGTGTCACACGATGCCGCTCGGGTATTCACCCGGCGGCACCGAAGCTCCTACACGATTCCGCTGGGCCGGCGCCGCGTGCCGGGGTCCTGCTCGGGCATGGAGTTCGGCGGCACCGGATAGGGCGTGCCGACGGTCGCGGTGCCCAGGGCGATATTCGGCCCGCACTGCGCCACGGCGGCGTCGACCTTCCGATTCGCCGGGGCGAACGCGGGTTTCGTGGCGTCCGGGGCCGAGGCGAAGTCGAAGGCCGAGGTCATATCGCCGGTCACGCCGCGTCGCCACGCGGTCAGGTTGGGCACGTCGACCCCGAAGCGGCGCTCGATCAGGCGCAGCTGCGAGGTGTGGTCGAAGGTCTCCGAGGCCACCAGGCCGCCGCGGCTGTAGGGCGAAACCACCAGGCAGGGAACGCGATAGCCGAGGCCGATCGGACCGGTGACGCCCTCGAACTTCTTGTCCGTCGGCACGGTGATGAACTCACCGGGCGTGCCCGCGGGCGGGGTCGGCGGAGTGACGTGGTCGAAGAAGCCGCCGTTCTCGTCGTAGCTGATGATCAGCGCGGTCTTCTCCCACACCGCAGGATTCGAGGTGAGGATGTCGAGCACCTGCATGATGCCGACCGCACCGAAGGCCGGGGGCAGTGCCGGGTGCTCGCAGTTGAGCAGCGGCGGAATCACCCACGACACGGACGGCAGCTGGTTGGCGGCGACGTCGGCGGCGAAGTCCCGCGGGTACTCCGGGGCCTTACCGCGGCGGGCCAGTTCGGAATTCGGGTCGGCCGCCTGCTTGAAGCAGCCCATCATCCCGTCCAGCAGGACCGAGGACAGCGGGCCGATATCGCGGTTGTTGTAGATCTTCCAGCTGACCCCGGCCTCGGAGAGGTTCTCCGGCATGGTCCGCCAGCTGTAGGCGTTCTGCGGAATCAGCGTCGGGGTCTCGAGCAGCGGTCCGCCATCGCGACCGTCCGGGTCGATGGTCGCGGACACCCAGTACAGGCGGTTGGGGTCGGTCGGGCCGAGCACCGAGCAGTGGTAGCTGTCGCACAGGGTGAAGGCATTGGCCAGGTCCCAGTGCACCGGGATGTCGTCCTGGGTGTAGTGACCCATGGCGGCAGGGCCGTTTCCGACGCCGACCGACGCGATGGACATGGGCATCCAGCCGTCGTTGCGGCCGTTGTTCCACGCCTTGTGCATGCCGACCCAGCTGTGGTCGGGGTCGTTGATGCATTCGCCGTCGAGGGTCGCGCCGCGGGTGGTGTCGAGGCGGAAGGGGTTGATGAAGCCGTCCGCGGTCGGGCCGACGCCGGGCGCGTACCCGTACTGGTTCCAGGCCGGGGACGGGTCGTCGAAGCCGCGCACGCCGGACATGGTGCCGAAGTAGTGGTCGAAGGACCGGTTCTCCTGCATGAACAGCACGATGTGCTCGATGTCGCCGAGCCCGCCCATGCCGGCCGGATCCGCGGCGTAGGCCCGCTCGATGATCGGCCCGGCCAGCGAGGCGAGCGAGGCCGCACCGCCCGCGGCCATGGCTTTCGCCAGAAAGTCGCGCCTGTTGATTCCGGCGAACACGCCCATGCTCCGGTAGTGCCTTCCCGCTAGGAGTGAAAGGAATTGAACACAGCGAACGCATCAGGTCGCCTGTCCAGTTCGCATCCAACCTTCGAATGGTGACGGCTCAGCGAACCATTCGTAACCGTAGCGGGTCCAGTCGTGGATTCCTGACAGTGACTTGCACCTCATTGTCGGATCGGCCTAAACTGTCGGCCATACCTGAGAGTGACTTTCAGGTATCGTCCGTGGGAGCCTTCATGACCCGTCCGGCGCTCGCCGATCCTCCCCGATTCCCGGACTCCGCACCGCGATTCGGCGTCGTCGGACGCTGGGGCGAATTCGTGGCCCGGCATCCCCGAGTCGTGATCGGCGTGTGGCTGGTGCTGATCATGGCGTGCGGCGCGGCGTATCCGGCCCTGCACGCGCGACTGGGCGCACCCGACTACAGCGTGCCGGGATCCGCCTCCGCCACCACCGAAGACCGCGTCGCACAACACTTCTCGCAGCTCGGTGCGGAGCAGGACCTGATCGTGCTGCATTCGGACCGATACACCGTGGACGATCCGCGCTTCCGGGCAGCCGTCGAGCGCGTGCTGGGCGCGGCCCGCGGGGTCCCTGGCGTCGCGGGCGCGGTCGGGCCGTTCGAAGGCGATGCGAGACACCAGATCTCCGCCGACCGGCACACCGCGTTCGGCATCGCGGGCATCGACGGCGGCATGTCCGAGCGGATCGACGTGGCCGCCCGCCTGCAGACCGCGCTGATCGCCGCCTCCGATGCCGAGGTGCGGGCCGGCCTGACGGGATACTCACCGGTCGAGGGCGAACTGATCCGGATGGAGACCGCCGACATCACGCGCGGCGAGGCCATCGGCCTGCCGATCGCGGCGGTCGTGCTGGTGCTGGCGCTGGGCGCGGCCGTCGCTGCCACCCTCCCCATCTCGGTCACCGCCGCCGGGATCGCGCTCGCCGTGGGCGTGCTGTTCGGGCTGGCAAGTCTGCTGAGCTTCGACTCCTTCGTGCTGTCGGTGGCGACCATGATCGGCACCGGCACCGCCATCGACTACGCGATGTTCCTGGTGAGCCGATTCAACGAGGAACTGACCCGGCGGGGGGTGCGGGATCGCAAGGCTCGCCAGGAGATTCGCGCCGCCGTCGGCGCGACCTTCGACACCACGGGCCGCACCATCCTGGCCTCCGGGCTCATCGTCATGATCTCGCTGTGCTCGCTGACGGTGGTCGGCCTGCCCATGCTCGATGGCGTAGCGCTGGGCGTGGTCACCGCGGTGACGGGCACCCTGGCCGCCGCCTTCACGCTGCTGCCGGCCCTGCTGTCGATGCTCGGCCCGGTCGTCAATCGGGGTGCGCTGCCCGCGCGGTTGCGCCCGGCCGAGACTCGGTCGACAACGGCGTCGAGCAGCTGGGCGCGCTGGGCGCACCTGGTGATGGGCAGACCCGTGGTGTTCGGCATGCTCGGAATCGCGCTGCTGGTCGTGGCGGCATTGCCGATCACCGGTATCCGCTACGGCATCGACATGGGCCTGAATTCGCTGGGCGATCGGCCCACCGGACAGGCGACTCGCCTGGCGCAGCACGATTTCGGCCCCGGCCTGCTCTCCCCCATTCAGGTCGTCGCCTCCGGACCCGGCGACACCGCGCTGTCCGCTGATGGCCGCACCGAGGTGCTGCGCCTGGTGACCGATCTGGCCCGGGATCCCCGGGTGGCCACCGTGCTCCCCCAGCAGGCCGATGGCCGCTACCTGGCGACCATCGTCCCCAGGGATGCCTTCGACTCGACGACCGTAGGCACGCTCACCG
Organism: Nocardia sp. NPDC046763; assembly: GCF_040645495.1. Classification (NCBI taxonomy): domain Bacteria; kingdom Bacillati; phylum Actinomycetota; class Actinomycetes; order Mycobacteriales; family Nocardiaceae; genus Nocardia; species Nocardia sp. NPDC046763. The sequence continues at coordinate 138,851 of NZ_JBEYYI010000014.1, forward strand.
GCGATATCCGTTCCCGCGCAGCGACTGTCGAGTCCGCGGAGGTGCTGGTGGGTGGAACGCCGGCGATGTTCACCGATGTGTCACAGCTGATCTCACGTGGCTTCCCCTGGGTCATCGCCCTGGTCCTGACCGCCTCGCTGATCTTCCTGACGGTGACCTTCCGCTCGATCGTCCTGGCGCTCGAGGCGATCCTGCTGAATTTGCTCGCCACCGGCGCGGCCCTGGGCATTACGGTCGCGGTCTTCCAGCGCGGTGTCGGCCAGACCCTGCTGGGTTTCCACAGCGCCGGCTTCCTCCAGGTCTTCCTGCCCACGCTGGTCTTCGCGGTCCTGTTCGGATTGTCCATGGACTACGAGGTTTTCCTCATCCGGCGCATGAAGGAGGCCTGGGAGCGCACCCACGACAATGCCGCCGCCGTCGCCGAGGGCCTGCAGCGCACCGCCCGGCCCATCACCGCCGCGGCCGCCATCATGGTCGCGGTGTTCGCCAGTTTCCTGAGCGCGGATGTCATGGAGCTGAAGGAGATCGGCTTCGCCCTGGCCGTCGCGGTCGCCATCGACGCGGTGATCGTCCGCCTGATCCTGGTCCCGGCCTGCATGCGGCTGCTGGGCCGCTGGAACTGGTGGCTGCCGACTCCGCGCCGTCAGCGGAACATGGCCTCCAGCGCGACCACGATGGATTCGACGACTTCGCGGTAGACCTCGCGCAGCCGCGCGGCGAAACCCGTTCCGGCCCAATGGTCCAGCGCCGCCATGGAACCCCAGATGGCGATCGCCGAGGCCAGGCGCATCTGCACGTCGTTGCGGTCTCGGCCGGTCCGGTCGGCGAGCAGTATCCGGAACTGGTCCTCGAGCTCTCGCATCTGCTGCGTCTGTCCGAGCTTCACCTCGGGAATGGTCCGGACGTAACCCATGCGCAGCCGCGTCCGGTACTCGACCTCATCGGTCACGATCTCGTCGATGAGTACCGGGATGAGCGGCCGCGCGGCCGCCAAAAGGTCGAGAGGAGTGCGGGTTTCGCCGCCGCCGACCGTCCGCACGATTTCCAGGAGCTTCGGATCGGTCTCGTCGTAGAGGACCAGATTCTCCTTGGTCCCGAAATACCGGTAGATCGAACTCGGCGACACACCCGCGGCACCCGCCACCCGCTCGACGGTGACCTCCCGATACCCGTGCTCGTCGAACAGCTCCAGCGCTACCCGCTGGATACGGCCCATGGCCTCGATCTTGCGGCGTTCCCAGAGCGATGGGCTCGACTCGACGGTGGATTCGGACATGTCACGTCCGAGAATACCTGCTCACAGCAACGATTCCGGCAGGACCGCATCCCCCACGTCCGAGCCCTGCTCACCCATGGAAAATCCCCCCGGGTCCGTTCAGGACCCGGGGGGATTCTGCGTTGCCTATCCCGTCAGGGAACGCGAATTACGCGTTGCCCGACAGCTTCTCGCGCAGAGCAGCCAGCTGGGCGTCGCTCGCGAGCGAGCCACCGGCCGGCTCGGAGGACGAAGCCGCAGCCTGCGAACCCGACTCCGAGGAGTAGTTCGACGGACCACCGTTGGCGGCCTCGGCGGCGGCGTCGGCGGCCATCTTCTCCATCTGAGCGGTGTGCATCTTGTGGCGACGCTCGGCCTCGGCGTACCGGGTCTCCCACTCCTCACGCTGCTTCTCGAAGCCCTCGAGCCATTCGTTGGTCTCGGAGTCGAAGCCCTCGGGGAAGATGTAGTTGCCCTGGTCGTCGTAGCTGTCGGCCATGCCGTACTTCGACGGGTCGAACTCGGCGGTGTAGTCCTCGTTGGCCTGCTTCAGCGACAGCGAGATCCGGCGACGCTCGAGGTCGATGTCGATGACCTTGACCATGGCGTCGTCGCCGACGGCCACAACCTGGTCCGGGACCTCGACGTGGCGCTCGGCCAGCTCGGAGATGTGCACCAGGCCCTCGATGCCCTCTTCGACGCGCACGAACGCACCGAACGGAACCAGCTTGGTGACCTTGCCCGGCACGATCTGGCCGATCGCGTGGGTGCGGGCGAACTGACGCCACGGGTCTTCCTGGGTCGCCTTGAGCGACAGGGAGACACGCTCGCGGTCCAGGTCGACGTCGAGAACCTCGACGGTGACCTCGTTGCCGACCTCGACAACCTCGGACGGGTGGTCGATGTGCTTCCAGGACAGCTCGGAGACGTGCACCAGACCGTCCACGCCACCCAGGTCCACGAAGGCACCGAAGTTGACGATGGAGGAGACCACACCCTTGCGGACCTGGCCCTTCTGCAGCTGGTGCAGGAACTCGCTGCGGACCTCGGACTGGGTCTGCTCGAGCCAGGCGCGACGCGACAGAACCACGTTGTTGCGGTTCTTGTCGAGCTCGATGATCTTGGCTTCGATCTCCTTGCCGACGTACGGCTGGAGATCGCGCACGCGACGCATCTCGACCAGCGACGCCGGGAGGAAGCCGCGCAGACCGATGTCCAGGATCAGGCCGCCCTTGACGACCTCGATGACGGTGCCCTTGACGGCCTCGTCCTTCTCCTTGAGCTCCTCGATCGTGCCCCAGGCCCGCTCGTACTGAGCGCGCTTCTTCGACAGGATCAGGCGGCCTTCCTTGTCCTCCTTGGTGAGAACGAGGGCCTCGACCTCATCGCCCACGGAAACGACCTCGGCCGGGTCGACATCGTGCTTGATGGACAGTTCGCGAGACGGGATCACGCCTTCGGTCTTGTAACCGATGTCGAGAAGGACCTCATCGCGATCGACCTTGACGATGGTTCCTTCGACGATGTCGCCATCGTTGAAGTACTTGATGGTCTTGTCGATGGCGGCGAGGAAGTCCTCGGCAGTGCCGATGTCGTTGACGGCAACCTGCGGCGAGGTGACAGTGGTGGGCATGTGTTGGGAGGCTCCGGACGGATTGTGGTCGGTAGTGGACATGTGGACTTTCGGTATTGCTGCGAACAGCAGGCGTTGGAACTAACGTTGGTCATGCACAGCACACCGCTGCGACGCTGCACAACGCTGCCCTGGAAAGCATGCGGACCCACAGCACGATTGTCTGCTCTACGCGGTCTCGAGAAACCGGGTACAGAAGACACTCGCGGAAAACAGCGTACGCGACGTGTGTTGTACCAAGCAAACATGGGTCCCGGCGCGCGGGTCGATAGGGTGATCCCATGTCCGAAGATCACTCCGTCACCACCGACGATGCCCGGCACGCCGAAGCCAACACCCTGCTCGGGACGGTGGGAGTGACGCGGACGAAGGTCGACTCGCAGTCCAGTCAGCGCGCCAGCCGCAAGTGGTGGGATGCCGATGCCGCGGCCTACCACGAAACCCACGCCGACTTCCTCGGCGTGGACTCCCCCGCCGGCGAATTCGTGTGGTGCCCGGAGGGATTGCACGAGGGTGACTGGCATCTGCTGGGGGATGTCACCGATAAGCGGATCCTGGAGATCGGCTGCGGCTCGGCCCCCTGCTCGCGCTGGCTGGCCTCGCACGGCGCACACCCCGTCGGGCTGGACATCTCGCGCGCCATGCTCGACCGCGGTCTCGCCGCCATGGCCGCGGGCGGCCCCCGCGTCCCGCTCATCCAGGCGGGTGCGGAGGAATTGCCCTTCGCCGACGAGTCTTTCGATCTGGCCTGCTCCGCCTTCGGCGCGGTGCCCTTCGTCGCCGACTCCGCTCGGGTGATGCGGGAGGTCCACCGCGTCCTCAAACCCGGTGGCCGCTGGGTTTTCTCGGTGAACCACCCCATGCGCTGGATCTTCCCCGACGACCCGGGGCCCGAGGGCCTGCGCGCCACCATCCCCTACTTCGACCGCACCCCGTACGTCGAACTCGACTCCAACGGCGAACCCACCTACGTCGAACACCACCGCACCATCGGCGACCGCGTCCGCGAGATCGTCGCCGCCGGCCTGGTCCTCACCGACATCATCGAACCCGATTGGCCCGAGTGGCTCGACCGCGAATGGGGTCAGTGGAGCCCGCTCCGCGGCGAGATCTTCCCCGGCACAGCCATTTTCGTCACCGAGAAGCCGCGCTGACGGTCGCAGCGGCAACGCGTCCGGCACACTCGTTCCCACCGGCCGGAAGCACGCCCGCCGGCGGTGCGCCGTACCCTCGTCGTGAGTAGGGGGTACGGCGTGGAGGAGAGCTCGTTCGGTCGCTACCGGCTGCTCGAATTGCTCGGCGCAGGCGGGATGGGGCAGGTGTTCCGGGCCTACGACACCGGGACGAACCGGGTCGTAGCGCTCAAGGTGCTGCCGCCGGGGCTGGCGCACGACCCGGTGTACCGGGCGCGGTTCCGCAGGGAGGCGCAGGCGGCGGCGCGGCTGAACGAGCCGCATGTCATTCCCATTCACGACTACGGGGAGATCGACGGGCGGCTGTTCCTGGACATGCGGCTGGTCGAGGGAGTGGATCTGGGCTCCCGGCTCGCGACCGAAGGGGCGTTGTCACCGAAGCTGGCGGTGTCCTGCACGACGCAGATCGCGGCCGCGCTGGATGCGGCGCATCGGGCCGGGCTGGTACATCGGGATGTGAAGCCGTCCAACATCCTCACCACCGCGGACGATTTCGCCTACCTCATCGACTTCGGTATCGCTCGCGGCGGCGATGACACGGGGCTGACCAGCGCCGGCGCGGCGGTCGGGACCTTCGCCTATATGGCGCCCGAGCGGCTCGAGCACGCCGGCTGCGACGCCCGGGCCGACGTGTATTCGCTGGCCTGTGTGCTCTACGAATGCCTGACCGGTTCGAAACCGTTTCCCGGTGGCAGCGTCGAACGCCAGATCGCCGCGCATCTCGCGGCACCGCCGCCGCGGCCGTCGGTCGCGCACGGCCGGATTCCGGTGGCGTTCGACGAGGTGATCGCGAGCGGGATGGCCAAGGATCCGCGGGAGCGGTATCCGTCGGCCGGTGTGCTGGCCACCGCCGCGCAGGCGGCCCTGCACGGCACCGACCTCCCGACCGTCCCGGCGATTCCGATGGCGGCGGAACGCGCTGCCGCGCAGTTCGATTCGCAGTCCACCCGGCAGGTCACCGAGCCCTCCGGCCCCGCAGCGCAACCGGTGGAGTTCCGCCCGCCCGCGCCCGATCCGGCCCGGCGGTCGCTGAGCGCGCTCGTCTGGGCGGCCTCGATCGCGGTGGCGGCACTGGTCGCGGTGACGCTGGTGACCACTCAGCTGCGCCACGGCGGGAACGATACGGCGACCGCGCCGTCGGCGGGCACGAGCAGCGCCACGTCGGGCACCGCCCACAATTCCGCGACACCGACGAGCTCGCCGCTCAACCCGTCCTCGATCCCGGCCCCGATATCGGCGAACACGATGTCGGACTACATCGGGCAGTACTACTCGATGCTGCCGGGCAATACGATGGCGGCCTGGACCTGGCTGACCACGCGGTATCAGGGTGAGATCGGCGGCTACGACGCGTACCGAAGCTTCTGGGGCACAGTCGATTCCGTCACGGTGCGGGATGTCTCCGCGGATCCGGCGCAGCTGACGGTGACCTATCGCCTCACCCTGCGCTACCCCGACGGCCGGAGCGGGACCGAACTGCGGCGGGCGCAGCTGGTCCCGCTCGGCGGGGGCTATCTGATCGACAGTTCGAACGTGGTGTCGTGACTATTTCGGATCGCGCCCAACCTGTTTCAGGGCGAGGCGCAGCGCGAATTCGATTTGGGCGTTGATGCTGCGGAGGTCGTCGGCGGCCCACTTGGCGATGGCTTCGTGGACCGCCGGATCGAGCCGGAGCAGCACCTTTTTCGGCTCGCGCTTGACCATCAGGAGTAGAGGGTTCCGGCGTTGACGACGGGCGAGGCGGAGCGGTCGCCGCACAGGACCACCAGCAGGTTGGACACCATTGCCGCCTTGCGCTCCTCATCGAGTTCGACCACGCCCTGGTCGGCCAGTCGGTCCAGGGCCATGCCGACCATACCGACCGCGCCCTCCACGATGCGGCTGCGGGCGGCGACCACCTGGGCGGCCTGCTGGCGGACCAGCATGGCCTGGGCGATCTCCGGCGCGTAGGCCAGGTGGGTGATGCGGGCCTCGATGATCTCGATGCCGGCCAGTTCGGTGCGGGCGCGCAGTTCGGTGGTGAGCTCGCCGGCCACTTCGGACCCGTCCCGCAGGCTGGCGGTGTTCGCGTCGTCGGACTGATACGGGTGGGTGGTGGCCAGGTGCCGGACCGCGGTCTCGGACTGGGTGCGGACGAAGTCCTCGTAGTCGTCGACGGCGAAGGCGGCCTTGTAGCTGTCCACCACCTGGTACACGACCACGGCCGCGATCTCGACCGGGTTCCCGTCCAGATCGTTGACCTTCAGCTTCTGGGTCTCGAAGTTCCGGACCCGCAGCGAGATGCCGCGACGGCTGGACAGCGGGGTGACCCAGTGGAAACCGGACTCGCCGACCGAGCCGATGTACTGGCCGAAGAACTGGATCACCTTGGCCTGGTTGGGATTCACCACGACGAACCCGCTCGCCGCCAGCACCGCGGCCAGGAGCGTCACCGCCAGCGCCACACCCAGGATGGTCGGCGAACCACCATCGCCGCCCCTGGTGTTCAGTGTGTGCGCCTCGACGGCGATCGCGATGATCAGCAGTATCAGGACCCCCAGCATGAGGAATCCGTTCAGCCGGAAGGCTCGACGCAACTCCATGACACTCTCCTAGTATCGAAGTGATATCACGACGATAGCGCGCAAGCGGGCCCACGCCAAGCCCGGAAACGCGGCCGGCCCCGCCACGGACAGGTGTGGCGGGGCGAGCGCGCGTGGACCGGACGCGGTCAGTGGGGACGAATATTGCGGTTGTTGCGGAACAGGTTTGCCGGGTCGTACTTCGCCTTCAGACCCGCCAGCCGGTCGTAGGTGGCGGGGCTGTATCCCGCCCGGGTCTGCTCCTCACCGGCCTGATCGCCGCCGCCGTACAGGAAGTTCAGGTTCTGACCGAGAGTCCAGGGCTGCAGGGTCTTCAGCACGAGGGACAGCCGGTCGCCGATCTGTTCCGCGTTGTCCGGGTTCGGCATGGTCAGGACGCGGGCGATGTACTCGGCGTCACGGTGGTCCATGGCGATGCCGTTCGGCCCCGGGCGGCCCAGCGCGCCGCCCAGGTGGCGCAGCCCGGCGATCACCGGTACCGGCGAGTCGGGGCCGGTGGCCTCCAGGAAGGCGTCCGTGGCATCGGCGGGCAGGTCGGACAGCAGCGCGTTGGTGGCGAGGTAGGGGTGCGGGTGTTCCGGATCCCGGTAGATGGCATGGCTTTCCGTGTACGGCATGACCCGCAGGTCGTCGGCCATCCGCGCGCCGACCGCGCGCAGCGGGGCGACCAGGCGCTCGCCCTCCTCGGCGGAACCGGTGAACGCGATATTGATGGTCGCGACGTACCGGCCGCGCAGGTGCGGCGGGAATGCCGGAATGTCGGGGAAGGCCATCATGGTGATGGCCGAGGTCATCTGCTCGGGCACGTCCCGGGTCCACAGTCGCCACGCCTCCAGCGCCGGCGCGACCAGCGGGGTGTCGAATTGCAGCTGACCGCCGTACACCGTGGTGATCGGCAGCAGCGCCAGCTCCAGTGCGGTGACCACCCCGAAGTTGCCGCCGGTGCCGAGCACCGCACCGAACAGCTCGTCGCCGGGTTCCAGCCGCCGCAGCCGGCCGTCGGCAGTGACGATCTCGATGCCGCGCACATGCTCTGCGGCATAACCGAATTCGCGGGCCAGGATACCGATGCCGCCACCGAGGGTGTAGCCGACCACGCCGACCGAGAGCGACGAACCGTTCAGCGGCGCGAGGCCGTGCGCGGCGGCCGCCTCGATCAGGGCTCCGGCCTGGACGCCCGCCGCCACCCGGGCGGTCCGGGCTGCGGTGTCGATGCGAATGTCGGTCATGCGGCGGGTGGTGATGAGCACGCCGCCGTCGGTGGCGACCGACAGGCCGTGGCCGGTGTTCTGCACGGCGACCGAAAGGCCGTGGCGCGCCGCGTATTCCACGGCGGCACGGACGTCCTCGGCGTGGGCCGCGCCGACGACCACGGCGGGGCGGTGGGTGTAAGCGGTTTGGAATCCGGCGATCTCGGCGTCGTAGCCGGTGTCGTCGGGCTGGAAGACGGGGCCGGTGGTGGCGGGCAGTTCGGTGATCGCTGTCTTCGTCATGTCACCAACTCTGCACGGCTCCGATCAAGAACTCCAACAGATAGTTTTTCTCGTAGCTATAATCAATAGTTATGGAGCTCCGGCAGCTGCGGTACTTCGTGACGGTCGCCGAGGAGGCCAACTTCACCCGGGCGGCGGCCCGCCTGCACCTGGCGCAGCCGGGGCTCAGCGCGCAGATCCGGCAGCTGGAACGCGAACTGGGACAACCGCTTCTGGACCGTTCCAGCCGCTCGGTCACGCTCACCCCGGTCGGCGAGGCGGTGCTGCCACTGGCCCGGGCGGCCCTGGATCAGGTCGAGCGCATCACCCACACGGTGGACGAATTCACCGGTCTACTGCGGGGCCATGTCCGAGTCGGCCTGATCTCCGGCGCGGCGGGCGAGGAGATCGATATCGCCGCGGTGCTCGCCGACTTCCACCGCGATCATCCGCAGATCGGCATCTCCCTGACCGAGGACACCTCCGACGCGATGTACGGCGCGGTCCGCCGCGGCGACCTGGATATCGGCCTGCTCAGCATTTCCGCCGATCTGGACCCGGGCATCAGCGTCGAGAACATCTACGACAGCTCGATTGTCGCGGCCGTGCCGTCGGCCGCCGCCGACTTCGGCGAGCGGATCACGCTGTCCGAGTTGTGCGAACATCCGCTGATCTGCCTGCCGTCCGGGACCGGCCTGCGTGGGCTGCTCGAAACAGCTTGTGCCGCAGCTGGTCTCGTGCCGAACGTGGCATTCGAGGCGGCCGCTCCCCCGCTGCTGATCCGGCTGGCCGCGCACGAGCTGGGTGTCGCGATCGTGCCCCGGATTCCCCCGGCCGACGCGGCCAGGCTCGGGGTGCGGACCCTCGAGGTCGATCCCCCGATGCGCGGCCGGCTGGTGCTGGCCTGGAATGCCGAGCGGCCCATGAGCCCGGCCGCGAAAGTCCTGCTCGGTCAGCTTCGGATCGCGCTGGCGCGCTGGAAGGATCCGGCGCCGATGTTCGTCGAGCCCTAGCGTTCGTCACGCCCTGTCTGTTCGTCGCACTGTAGCCGCGAACACCGCCCGCAGTCCGCCGTCCCGAATCGCCTGGACACCGACCAGCACCAGCAGCACCACGCCGGTCATGATGTGTTCGACGGCATCGCCGCGGTGGTTCGGGAAGCTGAACATCAGCACGCTGTGCGCGAACAGCGCCCAGATGCCGACCACGAATCCGCCTCCGACAGCGGCGATCACGCAATACCAGGCGGCCCAGCGCTTGCGCAGCGCGGCCACCAGCGCGGGCGTGAAAAGCAGCAGTCCCGCGAGTCCGTGCCAGCCGTTGTAGTCCATGCCGAGCACGGGGGTGGCCGGGGCGTGCTCACCCATGGCGAAGCTGGGTTCGGCGACCCAGCCTGTGATCGCCCAGACGATGTGGACGGCTCCGACCGCGAGGACCGCCCATTGCAGGAAACTCCACCGCGCCGATTCGACCGGATGCTCCGCTACCGCCGTGAACCCCATGTCGCTGCCTCCCACAGTGCGGCCAAATGTCTACTACACAATGTAGTTTAGTTTGACGGCCACCGTAAGGCCCGTCACATAGTTACCTAAACTTCCCTATTGCGGTTACAAATAGGGAAGTTTAAGGTAGTTTTCGTGACAGATCGTCTGTACTCCGTCGACGAGGTAGCCGAGCGTCTCGGCCTGCATGTCCGCACCGTTCGCGGCTACGTGCGCGACGGGAAGCTACCCGCCACCCGCATCGGCAAGCAGTACCGCATCGCCGCCACCGATCTGGAGGCCTTCACCGGCCTGCCCGCACCCGGTAGCCCGCGCGAATCGGTTGCCCGGCACCCGTATTCGGAGGCATCGACCATCATCGAGGTCGATGCCGTGGATCCCGGCACCGCCGACCGGGTCAGCACCCTGCTGACCGGCGCCGCGGCCACCCGGGGACCGGACGGACAGCCCCTGCGGGTCCAGACCTTCCACGACCGCGAACGCGCTCGCCTGAAGGTCATTCTCGTCGGCGGTCTGGGCGACACCGCCCGGCTGCTCGAATACATGGAAGGAGTCCTCGCGTCGTGAACGCGATCTACAAATCCGAAGCCGGCCGGGCGGCCATCCAGGCCCGTTACCGGGATGCCCTGCGGCAGTGGCCGGTTCCCGCCGAGCAGCTGCACCTGCCGACCCGCGAGGGCGACACCTTCGTGCTCGCGTCCGGCCCGCAGGACGCCCCGCCGGTGATCCTGCTACACGGCTCCGGTTCCAACAACTCCGCCTGGCGCGGCGATATCGCCTCCTGGGCACGGGATTTCCGGGTCTATGCGGTCGATCTGCCCGGCGAACCCGGTGGCAGCACCGAATCGCGCCCGGCCCTCGGCTCCGAGGCGCTCGCCCAGTGGCTCGACGATGTCCTTGCGGGCCTTCAGCTTTCGTCCGCGAGCGTCGTCGGCATATCACTGGGTGGCTGGATCGCGCTGGACTACGCCGTCCGCCGGCCCGACCACGTCACGAAACTGGCCCTGCTGTGCCCCGGCGGCATCGGCAAGCAGCGCTTCGGCTGGATCTTCAAGAACCTGGTCGACCACCTGTTCAGCAATCACGATCTGCGCCGCTCCGCGGCCATTGTCACCGGCCTGAACCTGACCGACCACGCGGAGATCCTGGACGATGTGACCCTCACGTTCACGCACTTCACTCCGCGTACGGGCAAGCTGCCGATCTTCACCGACGCCCAGCTGCGCAGCCTCACGATGCCGGTCCTGGTGATCGTCGGCGAAGACGACGTCATGTTCAAATCCGCCGACACCGCCCGCCGCGCAACGCAATCCATCCCGGACGCGACCACCCTGGTCCTCCCCGGTGTCGGCCACGCCATCCTCGGGCAGACCACCCCCATCGAGGAGTTCCTCCGGAAATAACAGGATCAGGGAGCTGTCACCGCGCGGAATCCGGGTGAATTCCGCCGGGACAGCTCCCTGATCCTGTTGTGCGCCTACAGAATGCGAGACAGGAAGGTCTTGGTCCGGTCGTGCTGGGGGTTGGCGAGCATCTCACGCGGGTTGCCCGCCTCGACGACGACGCCGCCGTCCATGAACACCAGCTGATCGGCCACCTCACGGGCGAAGCCCATCTCGTGGGTCACCACGATCATGGTCATGCCGGATGCCGCGAGTTCTCGCATGACGCCGAGGACCTCGCCCACGAGCTCGGGGTCCAGCGCCGAGGTGGGCTCGTCGAAGAGCATGAGCTTGGGGTCCATGGCCAGGGCACGCGCGATGGCCACGCGCTGCTGCTGACCGCCGGAGAGCTGGGCGGGGTAGGCATCGGCCTTGTCCGCCAACCCGACTCGGTCCAGCAGCTCCCGGGCACGGGCGACCGCGGCGGCACGCTTGAGCTTCTTGACCTGGGTCGGCGCTTCGATGATGTTCTCCAGCGCCGTGCGGTGCGGGAACAGGTTGAAGTGCTGGAAGACCATGCCGATGTCGCGACGCTGCTTTGCGGCATCGCGTGGGTGCAGCTCGTAGAGCTTGCCGTTCTTCTCGCGGTAGCCGACGAGATCGCCGTCCACATAGAGACGTCCGGCATTGATCTGCTCGAGATGGTTGATGCAGCGCAGGAAGGTGGACTTGCCGGAGCCGGAAGGGCCGATCAGGCAGAGCACCTCGCCGCGCTTCACCTCCAGCGTGATGCCCTTGAGCACCTTCAGTGCGCCGAAGCTCTTGGCCACCCGGTCGGCGCGCACCATCGGCACGTTCGAAGGCGGCAGCGCGTCCTCGACGAGCGGAATCGGATCCTTGGAGAACGACATCGAGTCCTCGGACATATCAGCGTTCACCTATCCCGTTCCGCCGGCGACTTGCGCCTGAGCCAAGGCGCGCAGCTGCTTGGCCGTCAACTGCCGCGACGAACCCCGCGAGTAGTACCGCTCCAGGTAGTACTGGCCGATCATGAGCACGCTCGTGATGAGCAGGTACCAGGTGGCGGCCACCAGCAGCAGCGGGATCGGCTGGAAGTTGATGCTGTAGATGTCTCGGGCCCGGCCGTAGAGGTCGGTGGTGAGCGGGATGGCCGTCACCAGCGAGGTGGTCTTCAGCATGGAGATCAGCTCGTTGCCGGTGGGCGGGATGATCACCCGCATGGCCTGCGGCAGCACCGTGCGGGTCATGGTCTGCGACCACGACATGCCCAGCGCCACCGACGCCTCGCGCTGCCCCTCGCCCACGGAATTGATCCCGGCGCGGACGATTTCGGCCATGTAGGCCGCCTCGTTGAGACCCAGGCCGATCATGGCGAAGAAGAACGGCGCGGACCAGTGCTGTACATCGAAGTGGGTCAGCGACGGGCCGAACGGCACGCCCACTGTCACGGTCTTGTACAGCGACGGGAACAGACCCCAGAACACCAGCTGCACATAGACGGGCGTCCCGCGGAAGATCCACAGGTAGGCCCATGCCACCGAGCGCAGCACCGGATTGGGCGACAGCCGCATGACCGCCAGCAACACGCCCAGCACCACACCGATCACCATGGCGAACACGGTGAGTTCCAGAGTGACCAACGCGCCCTGGGCGATTCGCTTGTCACCCAGATACTTGAAGTAGGTGTCCCAGTGGTACGCCTCGTTGGTCTTGGCGCCCCAGACGAACAGAGCCAGGGCAATCAGAATGATCGCGGCGGCGATCCACCGGCCCGGCCGTCGCAGCGGAATCGCTTTGATCGGCTCGGGCTCGGTGCTCGCGACCGCTGACGCAGCCGAGGCTGCGGATTTGGTCTCGTCCTGCATAACGGCTTAGCTCGTCGCCCCGTTGATGCCCGACTTGGTGATCGCGCCCTCCTGGACGCCCCAGTTCTCGGCGATCTTCTTGTACTGGCCGTTGTCCATCAGGTACTGCACGGCTTCCTGCAGCACCGGCGCCAGCGGCGAGCTCTTCTTGAGCGGCCAGCCGTAGGGCGCCGAGTCGAAGATCGGGCCCGCGGGCTCGATCTTGTCGCTGGCCTGCTTGATGGCGTACGCGGTCACCGGGGAGTCGGCGGACATGGCGTCGACCTGACCCTGCACCAGCGCGTTGGCGGCGGCGGACTGCTCGTCGTAGGCGACCTTCTGGATCTCCGGCTTGCCGGCGGCGACGCACGCCTTGGACTTGGCCGGGATCTCGTCGGTGTCCTGAACGGTGGTGCGCTGCACCGCGACTCGCTTGCCGCAGGCATTGTTCGGGTCGACCGGCTTGCCCTTCTGCTGGGCCCACTGGCTGCCCGCGGAGAAGTAGTCGACGAAGTCGGCGGTGGCCTCGCGCTCCTTGTTGTCGGTGAAGGAGGACATGCCGAGATTGAAGGTGCCCGCCTCGATGGAGGGGATGATCTTCTCGAAGTCGGCTTCCTTGTAGTCGGCCGACAGGCCCAGCACCTTGGCGACCGCGTCCATCAGATCGACGTCGAAGCCGACGATCTTGCCGCTGCTCGGATCCCGGTACTCGTTGGGCTGATAGGGCACGTTCACACCGACGATCAGCTTGCCGGAGGACTTGATGTCGGCGGGCACCTTGGCGGCGATGCTGTCGACCTTGGCCACGTCGACCTTGGCCACAGCGGGGCCGCTGGACTCGGAATTGCTGGTACAAGCGGTCAGTGCGAGGGCGCCGCCGGCAACGACGACAGCGGCCCGCAGGACACGCCCGCGAAGAGAGTTACGAACAGACACAGCAGTCCTCCACAGTTCGGGTGCGCGACATCCGGGCGTCGCCCGCCGTTTGAAATGTAAGCGAGTGACAACGTCCGCGTCGGTCGGTAACCGAACATTAATCGGCGACACGCCATCGCGTGGCCGAACACGCCCGGTCCCGGAAGTGCGCGCTCACCAGCGGTGCAGCCGGGCGCGCACCTGCTCGGTGAATTCGGAGGTAGAGGCTAGCCCACCCAAATCAGACGTCGCAACACCGGCCCGCAATGTCTCCGCAACCGCACGTTCCACTCGCTCGCCCACCCGCCGCAGGGCGCTGTAGCGCGGGGTCCGGCTCATCCAGCGCAACATGCCCGCGGCGGAGTTGAACAGTGCCACCGGATTCGCGCGATTGCGCCCGGCCAGCGTGGGGGCCGCGCCGTGCACCGCCTGCGCCATGATCTGCGTGTCCGAACAGTTCACCGACGCCGCCATGCCGAGCGAACCGCTCAACTCGCCCGCCAGATCGGAAAGGATGTCACCGAACAGGTTTTCGGTGACGATCACGTCGTAGTCCTGGGGCGCGCGGACCAGATGCGCGGCCGCCGCGTCGACGTGCTCGTCGCCGACCTCGATGTCGGGATACCTCGCAGCCACCTCGTAGCAGATGTCACGGAACATGCCCATGGTCATCGGCAGCACGTTCGCCTTGTGCACGATGGTCACCTTCTTGGAGCGCTCGCTCGCGATCTCGAAACTCAAGTGCGCGATACGCTCGATCGCCGGGCGGGTGAACACGCCGACTGCCAGCGCCACATCCGGCGACGGCTGGAACTCGCCGGAGCCCGCGGCCATATTGCGGTCGGCGTAGAGGCCCTCGGTGTTCTCGCGCAGGATCAGCAGGTCCATGTCCGGAGCGACCGAGCGCACGCCCTCGAGGGTGCGGGCCGGGCGGATATTGGCGTAGAGCCCGAAGCGTTTCCGCACCCTGCCCGCCGGCGGCAGGCCGGTACGGTGCTCGGGCGCGTAGGAGGCGCTGTCGTGCGGGCCCATGATCCAGGCGTCGAGCTCGGCCAGACCGTCGAGGGTCTGGTCGGGTACCGGGTTGCCGTACTGCTCGATCGCCGCGTGTCCCAGCGGCAGCGTCACCCATTCCACCGGCGGCAGACCTGTGGCCCGGAAGGCATCGTCGACCACATCCCGGGTCGCCCGCACGATTTCCGGGCCGATGCCGTCGCCCTCCAACAGGCCCAGGCGTACTGGAGTGTCGCTGTCGCTCATGGGAGCCATCCTCGCGCAACCCCCGCCGCGGCGACGCTCCGGCACACAGCCGCGCATGTTTCGAGATCTGGGCGTAGGTTCGGGACACCATGGTGCAATCGGTGGAACTGGTGCTCGACGCGACAGCCGAGGCCGAGATGCGTCGACAGTGGACGCTGCTGCGCGAAATCGGATTGCACGCGCCCGGGCCCGAGCACCGGCCGCACATCACCCTCGCGGTCGCCTCCGAGATCTGGCCGCGCCTGGATAAAGTCTTGGCGCGCCAGGAGTTTCGACCCTTTCCGATCCGGCTGGGCGGACTGTTGGTGTTCGGCTCACGCACGCCCATTCTGGTCCGGGCCGTGGTGCCCTCCGCACCGCTGATCGCCTTGCAGCACAGGCTGTTCCGCGTCATCGAGGAGTGCCCGGGTATTCCCGCCAACGTGCGCCCGGACATCTGGACGCCGCACGTCACACTCGCGCGGCGGCTGCGGCCGGGACAACTGGAGGCTGCGCTCGATGCTGTGGCCTGGGACAAGGACTTCCGGGCTACCGTAGAGGGCATCCGGCGATGGGACGGTGACCGGCGTGACGAGTGGCCCATTTCCGGGACCGAACGACTCTGAACGACCGACCGGCTGATCACCCAGGGAAGATAACCAGTGGGCCCCGTGTTGGACCGGGGGACATCGATACGAGAGGAAACCATGGCCACCCAGACCCTGACCGAGCAGAACTTCGACGAGGTAGTCACCGGCAACGACGTCGTTCTCGTCGACTTCTGGGCATCGTGGTGCGGCCCGTGCCGCAGCTTCGCCCCGACTTTCGAGAAGTCGTCGGAGACCCACCCCGACGTGGTGCACGCCAAGGTGGACACCGAAGACCAGCAGGGCCTGGCGGCGGCCGCGAATATCCGCTCGATCCCGACCATCATGGCCTTCCGCGAGGGCGTGCTCGTCTTCGCCCAGCCCGGCGCGCTGCCCCCGGCCGCCCTCGAGGACCTGGTCACCCAGGTGAAGGCCCTCGACATGGACGACGTCCGCAAGCAGATCGCGGAGCAAGAGTCGAAGTAAGCCGCGCGCCCCGCGAACTCAGCGCCGCAACCCCGGAAGGAGTTGCGGCGCTTGGCTTTTCAACCGACACCTCGCGCAGCCCGACCCCGCTGCCTCGGCAGCGGGGTCGGGTTCCCGCTTCTCTCAGAAGTGCGAACCGAGCCGGTTGATGCCGGCGATCATGGCGCGGATGGTGGATTCGGCCGGGTCATCGGCGAGCGCGGCGCCCCAGCCGCGGCGGCCGTTGAACTCGCACTGGACGAAGGTGGCCATGCCGTCCGCGGTCCGGCGCTGGTGGAACGCGAGGATCTCCACCGGGTAGCCCTCGTCGTAGAGGGCCGAGGTCAGCGCCGCCACCGGGCTGCCCGTCGCCACGACGGTGCGCAGGTGATCGGCGATCTCCAGGGTGGCCGTACCGGCGCGGTGGCCGATCGGGGTCCAGTCGCTGAGCTTGACCGGGCCCGTCGGGGCACAGTACCGGTCGTGGAACTCGGCGGGGGTCAGGCCGATGCACTCGGCCCGCAGACTCGCGGGGGCAGCGGCGATGAACGTGGCGGTATCAATGGTGATGGTCATTGAACTAGGTCTTCCCGACTTCTTCCGAAGAAAGTGACAGAGGGGACCAGCAAGAAAAGTTCATTCGGCCGCAGCGAGGGGCCGGTCCGAATCAGACCCCGCTACGGCGGCGAACTACGAGTACGCGCGCGCCAGCCACACTCGCGGTGAGCGAAATGAGCGCGGCGCGGTCGCGGTCGGCGACATCGAGCGCTGCGCTGCGGCTGTAGGCGGGATTCGACACGGAGTCGAGCATAGGGGGACAACCACGCAATGGCAACCATATTCGCAATCGACCCATGAGTAACTTCGCCGCAGGTCACCGGATATGCGACGGGCGCCACACCGGCTCGCGAAACAGTGCGAGCAAACACCATGGGGCCCGCAGACATCCGATACGTGAACATGCCCAGCTCACGGCTGGTCCGCCTCCCCGAAACTTCAGCGGACAGCAGTGTGCCGTCGGAGTCACACACCCGTGCCTGGGGTCAGGTGGGTGCCCAAATTTTGGACGTACCCGGCGAGTTCCCCATGGCGCAGCGAAATCAGTTGTTGCGTACCGAACGCCTCGACAGCGCTGGCCGCGCTTGCCTCTAGTGCGCGGCCGAATCCCAGCTGCGGCCCACGCCCACCGAGACCTCGAGCGGCACCGAGAGTTCGATGGCATTGGACATGTGCTCGCGCGCAAGCGATTCCAGTCGCTCGCGCTCGCCGGGAGCGACCTCGAAGACGAGTTCGTCGTGAATCTGCAAGAGCATCCGGGACTTCAGCCCGGCCGCCCGGATCGCCTTCTGTGTGTCGATCATGGCGACCTTGATGATGTCGGCGGCAGTGCCCTGGATGGGGGCGTTGAGGGCCATCCGCTCGGCGGCCTCACGACGCTGCCGGTTGCTCGAATCCAGATCCGGCAGATAGCGGCGGCGGCCGAAGAGGGTCTCGGTGTAGCCGGTCTTGCGGGCCTGCTCGACGGCGTCGCGCAGGTAGTCGCGGATGGCGCCGAAACGGTTGAAGTAGATGTCCATCTGGACCTTGGCCTCGTCGGCGCTGATCTTCAACTGCTGGGACAGGCCGTAGGCGGACAGACCGTAGGCCAGGCCGTACGACATGGCCTTGATGCGGCGGCGCAGTTCCGGATCCACCTCGGAGATGGGGATGTCGAAGGCCTTGGAGGCGACGAAGTTGTGCAGGTCCTCGCCGGAGTTGAAGGCCTCGATCAGGCCCTCGTCCTTCGAGAGGTGGGCCATGATCCGCATTTCGATCTGGCTGTAGTCGGCGGTCATCAGCGACTCGAAGCCCGCGCCCACCACGAAGGTGTCGCGGATGCGGCGGCCCATATCGGTGCGGATCGGGATGTTCTGCAGGTTGGGCTCGGTCGAGGAGAGCCGGCCCGTGGCCGCGACCGTCTGATTGAAGGTGGTGTGGATGCGGCCGTCGTCGGCGACCGACTTGAGCAGGCCGTCGACGGTCACCTTCAGACGGGTGGCGTCGCGGTGCTCGAGCAGGTGCCGCAGGAACGGGTGCTCGGTCTTCTCGTAGAGGCCCTCGAGCGCATCGGCATCGGTGGTGTAGCCGGTCTTGGTGCGCTTGGTCTTCGGCATGTCGAGCTCGTCGAACAGCACCACCTGCAGCTGCTTGGGCGAGCCCAGGTTGATCTGCTTGCCGATCACGCCGTAGGCGTTGTTGGCGGCCTCGGCGACGCGGTCGGCGAACTCGCGCTGCAGCTCCTCCAGCTGGTCGGAGTCGACGGCAACGCCCGCGGCCTCCAGATCGGCGAGCACGCTCAGCAGCGGGAGTTCCATATCGCGCAGCAGGGCGGTGGACTCGATGCGCTCGAGTTCGGCGTCGAAGGCGTCGGCGAGGTCCGAAACCGCACGGGCGCGCAGCATCTGGGCATTGGCGACCTCGGCGTCGACCTGCTCCTCGTCGTCGAGCAGCGACAGCTGGGTCTCGCCGCCACTGTCGACGCGCAACTCCCGGCTCAGGTAGCGCAGTGACAGGTCCTCGAGGTTGAAGGTGCGCTGGCCGGGCAGGATCAGGTAGGCAGCGAGCGCGGTGTCACTGGTGAGCCCGCCCAGTTGCCAGCCGCGGCCGCGCAGGGCGTGCATCGCGGTCTTGGCCTCGTGCAACGCCTTCGGGATCTCGGCGTCGGCCAGCCAGGCGCCCAGCGCCTTCTCGTCTTCCGGGGTGAGGGTGTGCACGTCGATGTAGGCGCCCTCGCCGTCGGCGGCGGCCAGCGCGATGGCCTGGGTGTCACCGTGGATCGGCGAGCCGGTGCCGACCACGGAAACACCGTGCCGCACACCGGTTCCGGCATGCTCGGCCAGCCAGTCCGCGACCGTGCCCGCCGCGAGCGCGCTGCCGCTGATCTCGAAACCGGCCTCGGCCTCCGGCTCCACCGGGGCCAGGGTGTCGAAGAGGCGATCGCGCAGGACGCGGAACTCCAGCTCGTCGAACAGCTGGTGGATCTTCTCCCGGTTCCACGGCTGCACGGCCAGCTGCTCCGGGGTATAGGGCAGCGGCACATCCTTCACCATCTCGGTGAGCTGACGGTTGAGCACGACGCTGGACAGGTTGGCGCGCAACGCGTCTCCGACCTTGCCCTTGACCTTGTCCACCTGGTCGACCAGCGTGGCCAGATCACCGTATTCGCGCACCCACTTGGCGGCGGTCTTCTCCCCCACACCCGGAATGCCCGGCAGGTTGTCGCTCGGGTCGCCGCGCAGTGCCGCGAAGTCCGGATACTGCTGCGGGGTGAGCCCGTACTTCTCCTCCACCACCGCCGGGGTGAACCGGGTCAGCTCGGAGACGCCCTTCTTCGGGTACAGGACGGTGACGTTGTCATTGACCAGCTGCAGCGAATCGCGGTCACCGGTCACGATGAGCACCCGGAAACCCTCGGGCACGGCCTGCGTGGTGAGGGTGGCGATCAGATCGTCCGCCTCGTACCCCTCGATGGCCAGCACCGGAATCCCCAGCGCCCCCAGCACTTCCTGGGTGGTCTCCACCTGGCCCTTGAACTCGTCGGGCGTGCTGATCCGGTTCGCCTTGTATTCGGGGAACGCCTCGGTCCGGAAGGTCTTCCGGCTCACGTCGAACGTCGCCGCCACATGCGTGGGCTTCTCGTCCCGCAGCAGATTGATCAGCATCGCCGTGAACCCGTACACGGCATTGGTGGTCTGCCCACTGTGCGTCTTGAAGTTCTCCGCCGGCAGCGCATAGAACGCGCGATAGGCCAGCGAATGCCCATCCAGCAGCAGCAGGGTCGGCTGCTCCCCGGACGCAGATGCGGGCACAACACCAGGACGTTGATCAGTAGAGGCAGGGGTCACCCGACAGAGTCTAGGTATCCCCTCCGACATCCGTGGGCAGCGGGCATACTCGGCCCGTCGCCGCAGGTCAGCAAAACCGATTTCATCGCGGCCGGGCTACCTGGTAGCGTATGCCCTCGCCAAGGGGTGTAGCTCAATTGGCAGAGCAGCCGTCTCCAAAGCGGCAGGTTGCAGGTTCGATTCCTGTCGCCCCTGCAGAAGGCTTCGGGCCGGTCACCGGAAGGTGACCGGCCCGAATGCTTTTCGGGGCCGGGGCGTCAGCCGACGCCGAGGTAGGCGGATTTGACGGCGGGGTCGTGCAGGAGGGCCCGGCCGCCACCGGTTTTGGTGACCTCGCCGGTTTCCAGGATGTAGGCGCGGTCGCTGCGGGTCAGGGCCTGCTGGGCGTTCTGCTCGACCAGCAGGACCGTGGTGCCCTGGGCGTTGATGTCGGCGATGATGCGAAAGATCTGCTGGATCACCATGGGGGCCAAGCCCATTGACGGCTCGTCCAGCAGCAGCAGCTGGGGGCGGGCCATGAGGGCGCGGCCGATGGCCAGCATCTGCTGCTCGCCGCCGGAGAGGGTGCCGCCAACCTGGCGGCGGCGTTCGAGCAGTCGCGGGAACAGCTCGTAGACCCAGTCCAGGGTGCGGGTGTAGTCGGCCTTGGCCTTGAACGGTCGTGCGTGACAACCCATGTCGAGGTTTTCCTGGACCGTCATGCCGGGGAAGACACCACGGCCCTCGGGGGCCTGGATCAGGCCCGCCACGACGCGTTCGTGGGCCTTCATACGGGTGATGTCGCGACCCTGGAACATGATGCGGCCACGGGTGAGTGGCAGCAGGCCGGAGAGGGCACGCATGGTGGTGGTCTTGCCCGCACCATTGGCGCCCAGCAGGGTCACCAGCTCGCCCTGGCCGACGGACAGCGAAATGCCGTGCAGGGCTTGGATTCTGCCGTAGTTGACCACCATGTCCTCGACCGTCAGCAGGGGCTGATCGGATGGGTTTTCGGGCACGTCCGGCACCGGGATGGGCTTGGTCAGGTCCGGGATCGGTTGTGCGCCAGGCTTGCCCGGGTCCACATCCACACCGCCGTGCGGCGCCATCGCGGCCTGGTCGGTGCCGCTGTCCGCGACCTCCGCCTCGTCGGGCACGCCCAGATACGCGTTGATCACCGCCGGATCCTGGCGGATCCGGTCCGGCAGCCCGTCGGCGATCTTACGGCCGAACTCGAGCACCACGATGCGGTCGGTCACGCCCATGACCAGCCGCATGTCGTGCTCGATGAGCAGCACCGTGTAGCCGTCGTCGCGGATCTTGCGGATCAGATCCATGAGCGCCGACTTCTCGCTCGGGTTGAAGCCTGCGGCCGGCTCGTCCAGGCACAGCAGCTTCGGTTCCGTCGCCAGCGCGCGGGCGATCTCCAGGCGGCGCTGATCGCCGTAGGACAGATTGCGCGCCTTCTCCACCGCGTGCGCGGCGATGCCGACGAATTCCAGCAGCGCCATGCCTCTTTCGAGCGAGTCGCGTTCCTCGCTCCGGTGCCGGGCGGTGCGGAAGATGGCGCCCGGCACCGAGGTCCGGTGCCGCGCGTCCGCGCCCACCACCACGTTCTCCAGCGCGGTCATCTCGCCGAAGAGCCGGATGTTCTGGAAGGTGCGTGCGATACCGAGGCGGGTGATCTCGTTGCGCTTGGTCTTGGTGAGCGGCTTGCCGTCGAAGTAGACGGTGCCGCCGGAGGGCCGGTACACGCCGGAGATGGCGTTGAAGCAGGTCGTCTTGCCCGCGCCATTGGGTCCGATGAGCCCGAGGATCTCGCCGCGGCGGATCTCGAAGCTCACGGCGTCCAACGCGGTGAGACCACCGAACTTCACCGTCAGCCCGTCGGTGCGCAGCAGCGGCGCGCCGATTGCGGTCTCGATCTCCCGGTGCGGCGCAACGACTTCCGCGACCACATCGTGGTCCTTGTAGACCGGCAGCACCTCCGTTACGTCCAGCGTGCCCGCGCTGGGCTCGGTCTCCGGCGCCGCATACCCGGCGGCCATGTCCTCGTTGTCGAAGAGCGCGTCGCCCGGCCCCGTCATTGCCCCGCTCCCGTCGCCTGCGCGGCCACCACCGGCCGTCGCACCGCCCGATACACCTGCCGCCCGTAGGCGAGCAGTTTCTGCCGAGCCGGGAACAGACCCTGCGGCCGGAAGATCATCACCACCACCAGCGTGAGTCCGAAGAACAGATACTTGTAGTCGCCCAGCGACTGCCCGCCCACATTCACCGACATGAATCGGTTGGGCAGGTACACGATCAGGAACGCGCCGACGATCACGCCGAGCTTGTTGCCCTGGCCGCCCAGCACCACCGCGCACAGGAACAGCATCGAGTTGATGACATTGAATCCCGCCGGGTTGATGAACTGCACCTGGCCCGCGTACAGCGCGCCGGACAGGCCGCCGATGGCCGCGCCGATGGTGAAGGCCCACAGTTTGAACTTGAAGGTGGGCACACCCATGATCTCGGCGGCGTCCTCGTCCTCGCGGATGGCGACCCAGGCGCGGCCGACACGGCTGCGCTCGAGATTGCCGACCAGCATCAGGACGCCGACCACCAGCACGATGCCGAGCCAGTACCACCAGGTGCCGGAGTTGGCCCGGTCCAACGGA
This sequence comes from Nocardia sp. NPDC046763, assembly GCF_040645495.1. Classification (NCBI taxonomy): domain Bacteria; kingdom Bacillati; phylum Actinomycetota; class Actinomycetes; order Mycobacteriales; family Nocardiaceae; genus Nocardia; species Nocardia sp. NPDC046763. Next base: position 161,464 of record NZ_JBEYYI010000014.1, read on the forward strand.
TTCCAGCTGCTCGTATCGCCCAGGTTGCCGGAGGAGAAGTAACCGCCGGGGTGACTGTCCGACTCGCCGAGCTTCGGATACTGGATCCGCGACAGCCCGAGGCTGCCATTGGTGATCTCGGGCAGATTGTCGGCCAGCAGGCGCACGATCTCACCGAAGCCGAGGGTCACGATGGCGAGGTAGTCGCCACGCAGGCGCAGGGTGGGCGTACCCAGGATCAGGCCGGAGATGGCCGTCAGCAGGATCGCGATCGGCACACACGCCAGCCACGCCCACTTGGGGTCCAGGAAGCCGCCGTTGGTCTGGTTCCACGGGCTGTTCGGACTGGTGAGCAGACCCACCGAATACGCACCGACCGCGTAGAAGCCGACATATCCCAGGTCGAGCAGACCGGCCTGTCCCACAACCACATTCAGGCCGATGGCGATGAGGGCGTACATGGCGAACTGCGCCATCACCCCGCCGAAACTGGTGCCGGGGGTGTCCAGCAGCGGCAGCTTGAACAACGGCAGAACGGCCAGCACGATGACCGCCGGGACGCCGAACGCCCACTGCGCCGGGCGGGACAGCCCGCCCCACCAGTTCCGGACGGCGTCGCCGACGCCCCGCCCGGCGGGCGAATTCTGTGGCATGGGGGCCGGTTTCGTCGTCGTCATGCCCGCGCCCTCCCCAGGCTCTCGCCCAGAATGCCGGTCGGGCGAATCATCAGCACGCCGACCAGCACCACGAAGGCCACCACGTCACGCCACTGCGTGCCGAACAGGATCTGCCCGTAATCCTCGGCCAGACCCAGCAGCAGGCCGCCCAGCAGCGCGCCGCGCAGGTTGCCGATGCCGCCCAGCACCGCGGCGCTGAACGCCTTGATGCCCAGGATGAATCCGCCGTTGTAGATGATGCCGTTGGGGATCTTGAGCGTGTAGAGCAGCGCGGCCGCACCCGCGAGCACACCGCCGATGAGGAAGGTCAGCATGATGACCCGCTCCCGGGAGACCCCCATCAGCGTGGCGGTATCGGGGTCCTGCGCCACCGCGCGAATGCTACGGCCGAATTTCGTTTTGTTGATGAGCAATTCGGTGGTGAGCGCCAGCGCGATCGCCGCGAGCACGATCACCAGCGAGATATTGGTGACCGAGGCGCCAAAGATCTGGAACTGCTCGGTGGGCTTCACCAGCACGATCGGCTGCTGCGCATTGGTGCCGCCGAGCTTGTTGCTGGTCAGCTTCGGCAGCACGTAGTGCACGAATTCCTGCAGTACGAACGACATTCCGATCGCGGTGATCAGGAAGATCAGCGGTTTCGCGCCGCGTTTGCGCAGCGGTCGGTACGCGACCCGCTCCAGGCCCACCGCGGCCGCGCCGGAAACCAGCATGCCGAAAACCATTGCGGCGCCCAGATAGATGACGGTCGAGACGACGCCCTGGGAATACACGTCGCCGCTGGCGGCGAATCCGAAGACCATCAACCCGACCAGCTGGCCGAACATGCCCAGCATGAAAACTTCCGAATGGGCGAAATTGATCAGGCGCAACACACCGTAGACCAGTGTGTATCCGACCGCGACCAGGGCGTAGATCGAACCGTACGTCAAACCTTCGACTGTCAGCCGCCAGAATTGGTCGACTACGCCGGAGACATTGAATTCGATGGAACTGCTCGCGAGGAGGGTCACATCGGCCAGAGCGGGTGCAGACATTCGTTACTTTCGCCGTCCGAGGAAAACAGCGTGCGCCGAAACCGATTCGGCACACGCTGTTCCGAATAGTGAGTGCTACTTGACCTGGTACATCCAGATCAAAGCGTTCGCCAATTCACCGGTGGGGCCCCACTTGTATTCGCGGGCCAGGCCCTGGCCGTCGTAGTTGCGCACGTAATCGACCAGATCGGGGCGGGAGACCTTACCGGCCTCGATACCCTTGAGCACGATGGTGGTCAGGTCGTAGCCCTCGGTCGAATAGGTGCCCGGTTCATAGTTGTTGAATGCCTTGTAGGCGGTAGTGAACTTGTCCGACGCCGGACCACACGGGCACGACAGCAGCGCGTCCTTGGAGGAATTGCCCGCCTGCTTGACGAACTCGACGTCCTTGGTGCCGTCGTCGGAAATGAAGGTCGCGGTCACGCCGCCATTGCGCAGCTGGCTGACCAGCGGGGACGCCTCGGCGTAGTAGCCGGCGTAGAAGATGCCGTCCGGCTTGGCCGACGCCATCTTCGACACCGTCGCGGAGAAGTCCTTGTCCTTCTGCTTGACGTTGGCCGCGCAGCTCGGGTCGGCGATCGAACCAAGGCCCTCGGTGACGGTCTTGGCCAGGCCGGTGCCGTAATCCGAGTCGTCGGCGATGACGCAGATCTTCTTGAACTTGCCGGTGCCCTTGAGGTATCCGGCCACGGCCGGACCCTGGATGCCATCGTTGCCCAGGCCGCGGAAGAAGTTGTTCCAGCCGTTGGTGGTGAGGGTGACGTTGGTGGCCGACGGCGTCAGCGACAGCAGATTGGCCTGGTTGAGGATCGCGCCGGTCGCCTTGGTCTCACCGGAGAAGGTCGGGCCGATCAGGGCCACGATCGACGGATCGCTGACGATGGTCGGGATGACCTGGGTGGCCTTCTGCGGGTCGCCCTCGGTGTCGAATTCCTTGACCGTCACCTGGCAGCCCGGGTTGGCCTTGTTGTGCTGGTCCAGCGCCAGCTTCACGCCGCGGATGATGTTCAGGCCGAGGTTGGCGTTGTCACCGGTGAGCGGGCCCGCCATCGCGATCGTCTGAGGTGCGCACTTACCCTTGCCGTCGCCGGCCGGATCCGCGGCCGCGCTGGTGTCCTTCGCCGGAACTTCCTTGCCCTGGCCGTCCACCTGTACGAGAGGCTGAATGGTCAGATTCGAGCCGCCGCTCGAATTATCCGTTGATTTGCTACTACATCCCGCCGACGCCAGAGCGAGTACGGCCGCCGCTCCGATGACCACCGCTCGCGCCGTGCGACTGCGTCGCAGGGACGACGTGCGCGTCAATGAACCAAGCACGATTCACCTCATGTTCTGTGCTCCCCCGGGGTGACCGAGGAGGGCCGCCCCATCGATCGGCCCGTCCAGAACATAGCCCCGCTACGTTAGCTCCGCATCACATTCGAATCATCCATGTGACATCGCAACAAAAGCAGAAGGCCCTGCTGTTACCGCACTGTTAATTTCTCCAGTGCATTAGCGGCAACAACAGGGCGACGGCGTGGCAAATGCGTCTTACTTCGGCGCGAGGTTCTCCAGCACCACTTCCGCGACCGCCTTCATGGTGGTGCGACGATCCATGGCCGTGCGCTGTATCCACTTGAACGCCTGCGGCTCTGACAGCCCCTGGGTCTGCATCAGCACACCCTTGGCACGCTCGACCAGCTTGCGGGTCTCGAGCCGGTCGGTCAGATTCGCGACCTCGCTCTCGAGCGCCGCGATCTCATGGAATCGAGATGCGGCCAATTCGATGGCCGGCACCAGATCCGACTTGGTGAACGGCTTCACCAGGTACGCCATCGCACCCGCGTCGCGCGCCCGCTCCACCAGATCGCGCTGACTGAAGGCAGTCAGGATGACCACCGGCGCAACGCGTTTCGACGCGATCTCGGCCGCCGCGTCGATGCCGTCCCGACGCGGCATCTTCACGTCCATGATCACCAGATCCGGCCGTAGCTCCTCGGCGAGATCCACGGCCTGCTGACCGTCTCCCGCCTCACCCACCACGTGATAGCCCTCCTCCGAGAGCATCTCCACCAGGTCCATCCGGATGAGCGCCTCGTCCTCGGCAACCACCACCCGCTTGGGGGCGGACGCCGCAGCGTCCTTCTTCGAACCGCCCCCTGCTGTCGTTCCCATAGATGAACCCCTGTCGCTTCCGAATACCGATACCCGATGCCACCTCGCCTTGCGCCACCCTCGCAGGATCGGCACGCATCGAGTCACCCAAAGAGTACCGTTCACCCGCCCCTACAACCCACGTACCCAGGGCAAACCGACCAGTATCACAACCCCGTAGCCCCCGGACCCCCTCGATTAGTCTCTTCCCCCTCCACCCGCTATCATTTGTTCCCGGTGCGCCGGGTTGGCGGAACTGGCAGACGCGACGGTCTCAAAAACCGTTGTCCGAAAGGACGTGTGGGTTCGAGTCCCACACTCGGCACCACTTGTGATTCCGGATCCGGAGATCATTCACCCACCCCACTCCGGGGGGCACTCCCAATGAGGGTCGGCGGCTCTGCGCTGTCCGGGGACTTCCATTGAACCGCTCGGGCACAGTCGGCCCGGCAGAGGAATTCGGCTCGCGCTCAGGGGGTTCCGGGGTGGGGTGTGAGAAGTGGTGTCCGGCAGGGGGTTCGGGGATGGTCAACCTTGGGTTGACGGGCTAGGGTGGCGGGATGCGCGTTGTGTTTGCCAGCCTTGCGACTGTGGGGCATGCGTATCCGCTGGTGCCGTTGGCGGTGGCGGCCCGGGAGGCGGGGTGCGAGGTGCATTTCGCAGTGGGCGCGGGGATGCACGGGGTGATGGGGCGGCATGGGTTGGGCGCGTTTCGGCCGGGGGATTGTTTTTCCGAGATGTATGCGGGGGATATTGCGGGGGATTTGGAGCGGTTGCGGCCCGATCTGGTGATTCATGAGTGGGGGGTGCCGGGGGCGGCGATTGCGGCGCGGCGGGCGGGGATTCCGGGGGTGTGGCATGGGTTCGGGCGGATGTTTCCGGAGGGGATCAGGCTGGAGAATCCGTTGGGGATCGCCGGCGTGGAGCGGGTGCCGCATATTGATATTTGCCCGGCCTCGCTGCAGGACAAGGCATTTCTGAAAGAAGAACGGATCGAGTTGCGGCCGGTTCCGTATCCGGAGAAAGGGGAACTCGCCGCGCTGCCGGGCATACCGACGTCCCGGCCACTGATCTATCTGACGCTGGGCACCGTGTTCGGCACACCGGGACTGCTCACGCAGGCCGTATCCGGACTGTCTCGGCTCGACGCCCAGGTCATTGTCGCCGCGGGGCGGCTGGATCCGGACGAGCTCGGTGCACTGCCTGGCAATGTCGGTGTTCACGGGTGGGTGCCGCAGTCTCGGCTACTCCCCCATGTCGATCTCGTCGTGCATCACGGGGGCAGCGGGACCACGCTCGGTGCGTTGAATTTCGGAGTGCCTCAACTGGTCCTGCCGCAGGGGGCCGATCAGTTCGCCAATGCGGATGCGCTGGAGGCGGTGGGGGCGGCGATTCAGCTCGGGGCCGGCGAGGTCGACGCGGATACGGTCGCCGAGCGGGCGGCGACGTTGCTGCCGCGGCGGGGCAATTCTTATCGGGAGGCGGCCGAGGCGGTCGCGGCGGAGATCGCTCGGATGCCCGGGCCGGATGAGGTCGTCGAGCGGCTGCGCGACTACGTCGCGAGCCGATAGGGGAACCCCGGGCTCCCGTACCGGGTCGGGCGGGGGATAAATCGGGGCGAACAGTCGGATTTCACTACGGCGGGCCGCCGCGTCGCGCATCATCGGTGTCCGTAGGTCCGAGAGCATGGTGGAGGTTGCATGCGAATCCCGATATCCACGTGGGCGAAAGTGGGGCCGGCCGGGGTCGGCCTGGCGGTGGTGGTTGTGGCGTTGTGCGCTGGGTGCGGGACGGAAACAGGCGGGTCGGCGGTACCGGCCGGGGCAGGATCGACGGCGGGAGAGACGACCGTGGTCAAGACGACGTCTTCCAAGGAATCGAACCAGCCGGCGGACGGGCTGCCGGCGGCCTCGAACGGGACCGATCTCAGCGCCTGCTCCAACGGCAATTGCGAGGTCCGGGTCGACGGGCCGACCACGATTCCGGTTCCCGGATTCTCCCGGATCAGCAGTGTCCGGATCGGGCAGATCAGCCCGGGCTTGGTCACCGCATCGACGACGGTGTTCGGGTTGCCGGTATCCGGTTCGACCGGGGTCGGTGGCACCATCTTCCTGAACGGCCTGACCGTGAAGATCGTTGCCGTCCAGGGCAATTCGGCTGTCCTGCGACTGAGCACCTAGTCGGCGCGCCGGGCCGCGTCACGTTCCGGCAGCGCACCACACAGCGGACTAGACTTCGGTCAAGACGATCGAACAGCGGTTTCGAACCGCGACCACAGCGGCGCCGTAGTCCCGCACAGATCAGCGAAGCGTGCGGAGGTCACGAATGCGGGTGAAGAGAATGACCGCGGACCTGTCCGAATATCCGGATCTGGTCGTGATCCTGCTGGGGATGCGCGTGCGCCGGCCGCGGGGAATCCTGCGGCTGCTGGGCGTCGGCCCCAAGCTGTATCGATCGCATCACGATATGCCGGACGGGCTCCTGTCGCACGAGGATGTGGTGTGGTCGCTGTGGCCGCCGCACTGGGGTGCGCGGCAGTACTGGCGGGATCTGGAGAGCCTGGAACGGTGGACGCGGTCGGACCCGCACCGGCAATGGTGGCAGCAATTCCTGCGGGATTCCGGCGGCACCGGATTCTGGCACGAGGCCTATTTCGCCAGGGGCGGAATCGATTCCGTGTACGACGATATGTCCGCCCCCACCGGGCTGGCCCGGTTCGCACGAACCGTCCCTGCTCGAGGGCGGTTGTTCTCGACGCGTGGCCGGGTCGGCGATACGATCCAGGCCGGAGATCGGGCCGTGCCCGAAATCTCGCCCGTGATAACGGAATCCGCGTTGTACGACACGGTGGACACCAATAACTGTTCGGCTATTGATTTGCCGGAAGCGAACGGGCATGCTCAGATTCCAGGGGCGTTGACCTGTTGCCAATCGGACACTCCGGTGAACGAGAACCAACATCAGGTGAGCGACATTCGACCGCGCGATGAACATCGCGATTGAAACGTGTGATTCGGTCACGGAACTGTTTCGAAGCGACAACGGCGGGCATAAGTTATCCGCATGCATGTGCTGTTCGTGTGCAGCGGAAATGTTTGCCGATCCGTCATTGCCGAACGCCTCACCTTGGCGGTGGCCGCCGACCACGGACTACAGGAGCTGTCCGCCGAGAGTGCCGGCGTGCGCGCACTGGTCGGATTCCCCGTGGAACCCCTTGCCGCACAGACGATTGTGGGCCTCGGCGGCAACGCCGACAATTTCAAGGCCCGGCGCCTCAAGGCCGACATGGTGCACCGGGCCGATCTGGTGCTGGCCATGACCGAGAAGATTCGCGACCAGGTGCGCGAACTCGTGCCCGAGGCGCTCCCCCGCACCTTCACGCTGCTCGAGGCGTACCGGATCGCCAAGGTCAGCGGCGCGCGCACCGTAGTCGGACTGCACGCCGCGCGCAACGATCTGGCGTATGTCGGCCGGGAGAACATCTCCGACCCGGTCGGCCTGTCGCCGCAACAGTTTTGCGATGTCGGCGACCGCATCGCCGAGGCGCTGGTGCCGCTGCTGCTCGCCTTGCACGCCCATCAGCATCCACAGGCCACGCTGCACCCGCGCAGCGCCGCGGACGGGCAGCCGCCGCTGCTGGTGATAGACGGCGGTCGGGGCGAGCAGAGCAGGCGAGCAGAGCCCCCGCGGCCGGCCGAATACTACGGGCCGGCAGTCGAACCGACCCGGCACGCGGCGGAATCCGCCGGATAGCAGGCAAATCCGGCATCCCCGGCCCTGGACCCCGCGTGTCAATACACCTTGCTGCCTGGTTGGTCCGGCAAGGGATTACACTCTCGCGCGGAACACCTATCCGTTCCGCCGAACGCCACTGCCGGTGGTTCGACACAAGAACAGGACCAAGGACATGCCGAAGCGAATTTCGGATGTTTCGCTCCATGTTTACGTGACACCTCAGACCCTGCACCGCGTCACCGAGACCGTGTGCCGCGTGGTCGATGAATACGTCGCCGATCGAGATATCTTCGCGTGGCGCTTCACCCTCCCGGTGGAGTGCGACGAACCCACCCACACCGTGCTCGAAACCCAGTGGCGGCTGGACAATCCCGGCGTGGAGCCGGGCGCCCGCCGCACTTACGAGATCGCGCTCAGCCTGGTGGGCGAGGCCCGTCAACTAACCAAGGCGGGCATCGCCAAGCTCGAGCAGCGCCTGGTGCTGGAACTGTCCGCCGACGAACCGATCCCCTACATCGTGCACGCCCTGCAGCGCGAGAACTTCGAACTCGAAGAAAACCGCGAGTTGATCTAGGCCAACTCTCGGGACTCTCCGGGGCTTCGCCCCCGAACCCCCTGGAGATTTCGGGGGCTCCGCCCCCGGACCCCCGAGATTCGCCCTGCCCACACCCGAGATTCGCCCTGCCCGACACCCGGAACGCGCCACACCCATCGCCTGGAACGCGCGTCGGGCCGCGCCCCGAAGGGCACGGCCCGATCATTTGTGCGTCGTTGTCCGAGCGCTCGCGTCTCAGCGTCGCGCCGGGAAGTGGCGGATCACGCCTTCCTGCACGGTCGTCGCGAGCAGGTCGCCGTTCCGGGCGTAGAAGTGGCCGCGGGCCAGGCCGCGGGAACCCGCCGCCACCGGGGACTCGGTCGCGTAGAGCGACCAGTCGTCGAAGCGGAAGGGCCGGTGGAACCAGATGGAGTGGTTCACCGTGGCCGCGATGATGCGATCCCAGCCCCAAGACAACCCGTGTGTGGTGATGATGGAGTCCAGCACCGTGGTATCGGACGAATACGCCAGCGCCGCAACGTGAATCAGCGGGTCATCGGGCAACTGCCCGTCGGTGCGCATCCAGACCCGGTTGTGGCCGAGGCTCTCGCCCTTGCCCTTGAGGATCCAGGCCGGGTCGTTGGTGTAGCGCATCTCGATGGGATGCGGTGCGTTGACGAACATCTGGAGCTTGTCCTCCAGACCCGAGAACGACTCCTCCACGCGCGGAAGGTCATCCGGCCCCGGGACGTCGGGCAGGGGCGCGCCGTGCTCGAGCCCCTTGCCCCAGTCCTGGAAGGCGGCGAGCATGACGAACAGCTCCTGCCCGTCCTGGTACGCCGTGACCGTGCGGTTGGCGATGGAGCGGCCGTCCCGATGCCGGTCGACGTGGTATTCGATCGGCTGCTTCGGGTCTCCGCCACGCACGAAGTGCGCGTTGACCGCGTGGATCGGGCGCTCCGGACCCACCGTCCGTCCCGCGGCGATGATCGCCTGCGAGACCAGCTGGCCGCCGAACGTGCGGCTCCACACCTTCTCGGGATGGTGACCGAGGAAGATGTCGGGGCCGTTCTCCTCCAGATCGAGCAGGCGCAGCAGCTCCCGCAGATCGTCGGATCGACCGGTCCCCTCGGGGTCCGCGACGACGTCCGAAGACGTCGCGTCCAGCGACGCATTCAAATTAGTGGTCCTCCTCGCCGATGCGATGCACGTGGATCAGGTTGGTGGACCCGACGGTACCCGGCGGCGAGCCGGCCACGATGACCACGAGGTCACCCTTCTTGTACCGGCCGATCGAGAGCAACGCGTTGTCCACCTGGTGGATCATCTCGTCGGTCGTGCCCACGGGAGGAACGATGAACGTTTCCACGCCCCACGTCAAGGCGAGCTGACTCCGAATCGCGGCCTGCGGGGTGAAGGCCAGCAGCGGCAGCGGGGTGTGCAGGCGGGCCAGGCGGCGCACCGTGTCACCGGACTGCGTGAAGGCAACCAGCGCTTTGGCATTCAACCGCTCGCCGATATCGCGGGCGGCGTAGGAGATGACACCGCGCTTGGTCCGCGGCACGTGGGTCAGCGGCGGCACCCGGGTCGAGGACTCGGATTCCACGGCGTGCACGATGCGGGCCATGGTGCGCACGGCCTCGATCGGGTAGTCGCCGACCGAGGTCTCACCGGAGAGCATGACCGCGTCCGCGCCGTCGAGCACGGCATTGGCCACGTCGGAGGCCTCGGCGCGGGTCGGGCGGGAGTTGGTGATCATGGACTCCAGCATCTGGGTGGCCACGATGACCGGCTTGGCGTTCTCGCGCGCCATCTGCACCGCGCGCTTCTGCACCAGCGGCACCTGCTCGAGCGGGAGCTCCACGCCGAGGTCGCCGCGGGCGACCATGATGGCGTCGAAGGCCAGCACGATGGCTTCCAGATTGTCGATGGCTTCGGGCTTTTCGAGCTTGCCGATGACCGGCACCCGGCGGCCCACACGATCCATGATGTCGTGCACCAACTCCACATCGGAGGGCGAGCGCACGAAGGACAGCGCGATGAAGTCCACGCCCAGCTTCAGGGCGAATTCCAGGTCGTCGATGTCCTTTTCGGACAGCGCGGGCACGGACACATCCATGCCGGGCAGCGAGACGCCCTTGTTGTTGGAGACGGGGCCGCCCTCGGTGACCCGGCAGATGACGTCGTTGTCCTCGACACGCAGCACGGTCAGCCCGACCTTGCCGTCGTCCACGAGCAGCCGGTCGCCGGGCTTGGCGTCCTTGGCGAGGTGTTTGTAGGTGGTGGAAACCCGGTCGTGAGTTCCTACGATGTCGTCGACGGTGATACGGACTTCCTCGCCGGTGTTCCAGACGGTCTTGCCGTCGCCCTCGAACCGGCCCAGCCGGATCTTCGGGCCCTGCAGGTCGGCGAGGATACCGACAGCGCGGCCGGCGGTATCGCTGGCGGCGCGCACCTTCTTGTAGTTCTCGGCATGATCGGAGTGCTCGCCGTGGCTGAAGTTCAGGCGCGCAACGTCCATGCCACTTTCGACGAGCTCACGAATCCGGTCCTCGGATGACACTGCTGGTCCGAGGGTGCACACAATCTTCGTTCGTCGCATCACCCGTTCAACCCTAGACCTGTGACAACCCTCATGCTTACCCCGGCACACACATATACGGATCTCGTAAGCAGCCGTTCAGCTATCCCACGATCAACGCGCAACGTGCCGGGCCAGACGGGTTTCCAATCGGGTCTGACCGAAGCCGAGGACCAGGCATATTACCCAGTAGTAGATTGCCGCGACGCCATAGAGCGCGAAGAAGTCGAAGGTGGGCGCGGCGGCCATTTGCGCGGTGCGCAGCAACTCGGTCACCAGAATGGTGGAAGCGAGCGACGTGTCCTTCACCAGCGAGATGAGGGTGTTGGACAGCGGGGGCACCGCGATGCGGGAGGCCTGCGGCAGGATGACCAGCCGCAGCGCCTGCGCGTAGTTCATGCCGACCGAGTAGGACGCCTCCCACTGACCCTGGGCCACCGAAAGGATCGCGGCCCGAATGACTTCCGCCGCATAGCCGCCGACATTCAGGCTGAACGCGATGATCGCCGCCGGAAACGGCTGCAGCACGATATTGAACGCGGGCAGGCCGAAGAAGATGATGAACAGCTGCACCAACAGCGGCGTGCCGCGGATGATCGAGATGTAGAAGCGCGCGGCCGCGTGCAGCGGCCACACGCTCGACATCCGGGCCAGCGCGACGAACAGCGCTATCACCAGGCCGATCACGAAGCTGATGGCGGTCAGCGGCAGCGTCTTGGTGACCGTGGCCTCCAGCATGGGCCAGAGGTTGTGCCGCACCAGCGCCCAGGTGGCGTCGTCCATCGTCGAATTGCCCTGTGTCGCTTACTTGCTGACGTCGGTGCCGAAGTACTTGTCGGAGATCTTGGCGAGGGTGCCGTCGGCGCGCAGTTCGTCGAGCGCCTTGTTCACCTGATCGGTCAGCGCCTGGGAGTCCTTGCGGGCGGCGAAGGCCTGCTTGGAGACCTCGCCGGTTTTGCCGACGATCTGGATGGTGCCGGTGCCCTGCTGCTTGGTGTAGGCGTTGACCGCGAGGGTGTCGTTGACGGTGGCGTCGGCGCGGCCGGTCTTGAGCAGCTGCACCGCCTCCACGAAGCCGGGGATGGCCTCGACCTTGCAGCCGGCGCCCTTGGCGGTGTCGGCCCAGTTGGAGGTTTCGGACTGGGCGCAGGTCTTGCCGTTCAGATCGGCCAGGGCGTGGACGCCGTCATTGCCGGTCTTGGTGACGATGACGCCCTCGGAGACGGTGTAGGGCTGGGAGAGCGAATACTTCTGCTCGCGTTCGGGTTTGATGGTGACCTGATTGGCGATGAGGTCCACGCGCTTGGATTCCAGTGCGGCGAACAGCGAGTCCCAGGGGGCGGTGGTGAATTCGACCTTCTTGCCGATCTTGTCGCCGACGGCCTTGATGACATCGACGTCGTAGCCGGTGAGGGTGCCGTTGTCCTGGTAGGTGAACGGGGAGTAGTTACCCTCGGTGCCGACTTTGAGCGTGTTCGCGTCATCCTTGCTCGAGCTACATGCGACGAGCCCTGCGGCGGCGACAACGGCGAGCATGACGGCGGCGAGCTTACGGCGCACGACGGGGACCTCTCCTCGGGCATGGGTGACCACGCGACAAACAACCGACAAAGGGTACGCCGCGGACCGACCGGGCGGCACGGCTGTGTCCATTTTGCCCTCCGCTTCGCTCCCCCGCTCCGAGCGCGGGGAGGCGGAGCGCAGTCCAGAACGAGCGCCCTGCCTCCCCGCGCTTGCGCCGCGAACCTCCCGGTGCTGTCAATCGCGCAGCGGGCGACCCTGCAGGTCGGGGACCTTGCCGGTGAGGATGAGAATGCCGTCGATCAGCGACCAGATGCCGCAGCCGCCGCAGGTGATCAACTGGAGCACGCCGATCGTGGTGTAGCCCAGATAGAACCGGCCGACACCGAAGTGCCCGATGAAGATCTGCAGCAGGCCCGCGGTGAGCTTGCTCTTGTCCGAGAACGGAACTCCGAACGCGTCCCGGCCGTACGGGGCTTCCGGGTCACCGCCGTAGGGCCCGGCCGGACCCGGGATCGGGTACGGCATCGGCTGGCCGTACGGCTGACCCGGCTGACCGTAGGGTTGCCGGCCCGGGTACGGCTGCTGACTGTAGGGCTGCCCGTACTGCGGGCCGGTGCCGGGAGCGCCGTACTGCGGCCCGTCCTGCATCGGTGGCTGGTCGAATGGGTCGGTCACTCACGTCCTCCTGATCGCGGTCAGGAGCCATTCTTGCCGGACTCGACCGACTTCGCCTGGTCGACCGCGGTGGACTCCGTCTCCTCCGGCTCGGAATCGCCGGTTTCGGAAGGGATATCGCGCTCGGTCTCGGATTCGTTGCCGGCGGCCGGGGATTCCGGTCCGGCGTCGCCTGTGGATTCCTTGGCGGTCGGCTCGTCGACCTCGGTGACGGCCGCCTTCGAATCCCCTGCCGCCGAGCCGGTTCCGGCCGCCGTACCCGTCGCCCCGAACGCGCGCAGCGCACCGAACTGCCACGGCCAGGGCCGTTCCACGCCGGCGCGCAGCTGGTCGGCGGTCTCGCGGCCCTTGGTGGCGAACAGGAAATAGGCTACGGCGCAGACGAATACGATCGCGGAGGTGAAGGAGTTGATGCGGATGCCCGCGATGTGGGTGGCCTCGTCGTTGCGCAGCAGCTCCACGAAGAAGCGGCCGAAGCAGTAGATCGCCACGTAGAGCGCGAACAGGCGGCCGTGGCCGATGCGGAACTTGCGGTCCAGGTAGAGCAGCACGGCTACGCCGAGCAGGTTCCAGATCAGCTCGTAGAGGAAGGTGGGCTGCACGATCTTCTCCGCCGCGCCCGCGGCGGTGCCGTTCATCATGTCCAGCTGGCCGCTGTGGTCGTAGCGCAGGAAGATTTCCAGGCCCCACGGCACCTTGGTCTCGCGGCCGTAGAGTTCCTGGTTGAAGTAGTTGCCGAGCCGGCCGATGGCCTGGGCCAGCAGGATGCCCGGAGCGATGGCGTCGCCGAAGGCGGGCAACGGAATCCGGTATACCCGGCAGCCGATCCAGGCGCCGATGCCGCCGAGCAGCACCGCGCCCCAGATGCCGAGGCCGCCCTCCCAGATCTTGAGCGCGTTGATGGGGTGACCGTCGGCGCCGAAGTACTTCTGCCAGTCGGTGGCCACGTGGTAGAGCCGCCCGCCGATCAGGCCGAACGGCACCGCGAACATGGCCACGTCGAGCACCATGCCGGTCTGGCCGCCGCGCGCCACCCAGCGCTTCTCGCCCAGCCAGATGGCCGCGATGATGCCGAGGATGATGCAGATGGCGTATGCCCGCAGCGGGAAAGGCCCGATGTTCCAGACCCCGCGCGGCGGGCTGGGAATGTAGGCCAGGACATCGGCGCCGGTGCTCTCGGCAAGGGCTCGTAAGGTCACGAGTCCCCACCGTAGCCCAACAGGCCCGCGGAGTGCTGTCTCAGGTCGGCGCGCGGCGTGGGATTCGCCGCCGGGGGTCGCACCGGCACCCGGTAACGCAACGGATATACGAAGCGGCGCGCATTCCCGCACCGCCGGACAACGCAGCAGGGTGCGTACCGAATTCGGTACGCACCCTTGGGTATTGCCTCGGTTACGAGGAGACCGCCGCCGAGCGGACGCCCTGCGCCAGCTCCGCCGTCAGCGCCCGGACCGCGTCCAGACCCTGCGCCGCCGCCGACACCAGGGCCGAGCCCACGATGACACCGTCGGCGTAGGAGGCGATTTCGGCCGCCTGCGCGCCATTGCGCACACCCAGGCCCACGCCGATCGGAATATCGGAGTGGCTGCGCACCCGCGCGCACAGGGCCGGGGCCATGGAGGACACCGCGTCGCGCGCACCGGTCACACCCATGGTCGAGGCCGCGTACACGAAACCTTTGCTGGCTTCCAGGGTCTTGACCAGGCGCTCCTCGGTGGACGACGGTGCGACCAGGAAGATGCGATCCAGATTGTGGGTCGAGGATGCCACGAACCAGTCGTCCGCCTCCTCCGGAATGAGGTTGGGCGTGATCAGGCCGAGGCCGCCCGCCGCCGCCAGATCGCGGGAGAAGCTGTCGACGCCGTACTTGAGCACCGGGTTCCAGTAGGTCATGACGACGGCCTTGCCGCCCGCCTGGGAGATGGCCTCCACGACCTTGAACACGTCGCGCACCCGGACACCGCCGGCGAGCGCCTGCTCGGCGGCATGCTGGATGGTCGGGCCGTCCATCACGGGATCGGAGTAGGCGACGCCGACTTCGATAATGTCGCAACCGGATTCGACCATGGCCTTGCACACGTCGATGGAACCCTGGAGGTCCGGGTACCCGGCGGGCAGGTAGCCGATGAGCGCGGCGCGGTTCTCCTCGCGGGCGGCTGCGAAGGTGTTCGCGAGGCGGGACTGCTGGCTCACTGCTTCTCCCCTGCGTTCTCTTCGGCCTTGTCGAACAGCCCGAACCACTCGGCAGCGGTGTCCATGTCCTTGTCACCGCGACCGGACAGGTTCACCACGATGATCGCGCCCTCGCCGAGCTCCTTGCCGAGTTTCACCGCGCCCGCGACCGCGTGCGCGGACTCGATGGCCGGAATGATGCCCTCGGCACGGCTCAGCAGCAGCAGCGCGTCCATGGCCTCGGTGTCGGTGATCGGGTAGTACTCCGCCCGGCCGATGTCCTTGAGGTAGGCGTGCTCCGGGCCGACGCCCGGGTAGTCCAGACCGGCCGAAATCGAATGGGATTCGATGGTCTGGCCGTCTTCGTCCTGGAGCAGGTAGGAGTACGCGCCCTGGAACGCGCCCGGGGTGCCGCCGGTGAAAGTCGCTGCGTGGCGGCCGGTTTCGATACCGTCGCCCGCAGCCTCGTAGCCGATCAGGCGCACGCCCGGATCGTCGAGGAAGGCGTGGAAGATGCCGATGGCATTGGAACCGCCACCGACACAGGCGGTTACGGCGTCGGGCAGGCGGCCGGTCAGGGCCTGCACCTGCTGGCGCGCCTCCAGGCCGATGATGCGCTGGAAGTCGCGCACCATGAGCGGGAACGGGTGCGGGCCCGCAGCGGTGCCGAAGCAGTAGTAGGTCTGCTCGGCATTGGTGACCCAGTCGCGCAGCGCCTCGTTGATGGCGTCCTTGAGGGTCTGCGAACCCGTTGTCACACTGATGACTTCGGCGCCGAGCAGCCGCATGCGGGCCACGTTCAGCTGCTGGCGCACGGTGTCGACCGCGCCCATGTAGATGACGCACTCGATACCGAGTAGCGCGCACGCGGTGGCGGTGGCGACGCCGTGCTGGCCCGCGCCGGTCTCGGCGATGACGCGGGTCTTGTTCATGCGCTTGGCCAGCAGCACCTGACCCAGCACATTGTTGATTTTGTGAGAACCGGTGTGGTTCAGGTCTTCCCGCTTCAGCAGGATGCGTGCGCCGCCGGCGTGCTGCGCCAGGTTCTTGCACTCGAACACCGGCGACGGACGCCCGGTGTAGTCGCGCTGCAGGCGATCCAGCTCGTCGAGGAAGTTGGGATCGACGCGGGCCTTGTCGTATTCGGCGGTGACCTCTTCGATCACGGCCATCAGCGCCTCGGGTACGTGCCGCCCGCCGTACACGCCGAAGTGCCCGCCCAGATCGGGTTCGTGGCTCTTGTGCGTGATGCCGTCACTGGCCTGCGGGAGGCCGAGAACATTCTTGCCGGAGGCCATTTCGGAATAAACTCCGTCGAGTTGAGTCATCGGCTCTTTCACCGTCCCCGGCGAACCGGCTTCGGGCACGAGGGGTGGGTTCCGGCGGTCACCAGCTCGGCCACCGCGGCGCGCGGGTCGCCGCTGGTCACCAGGCCCTCACCGACGAGCACGGCGTCCGCACCCGCGCCGGCGTAGGCCAGCAGGTCGGCGGTGCCGCGAATGCCGGACTCGGCCACCCGGATCACTTCACTGGGCAGGCCGGGGGCGATGCGCGCGAACACATCCCGGTCCACCTCGAGGGTCTTGAGGTTGCGGGCATTCACGCCGATCACGCTGGCGCCGGCCTCGAGGGCGCGGTCGGCCTCCTCCTCGGTGTGCACCTCGACCAGCGCGGTCATGCCGAGCGATTCGGTGCGGTCGATGAGCGAGGACAGCACGTCCTGCTCCAGGGCGGCCACGATCAGCAGAATCACGTCCGCGCCGTGGGCGCGGGCCTCGTGGATCTGGTACGGGCCGACGATGAAGTCCTTGCGCAGGATCGGAATGTCCACCGCCGCGCGGACCGCGTCGAGATCCGCGAGGGAACCGCCGAAGCGGCGCTGCTCGGTCAGCACGCTGATGATGCGCGCGCCGCCGTCCTCGTAGGCCCGGGCCAGGTCTGCGGGGTTCGCGATGTCCGCGATCGCACCCTTGGAGGGACTGGCCCGCTTCACCTCGGCGATCACTCCGATCCCCTCCGCGTGCAGGGCGGCCTTGGCGTCACGCGGGGACTTGGCCTGTGCGGCGGCTGCCTTCACTGCCTGGAAATCCAGAAGGGCTTCCCGAGCGGCCACATCCGCGCGGACCCCGTCGAGAATCGAGTCGAGTACCGTCATCTGGCTCGAATCCTTTCTGGGGAGACGGACTTGCTGCCTGAGAATCCCCCCAGGCGCTGTCTCACCGATGCTGATAAAGAGTAAATGGCTATGTTCCCGTGCTTGACAGCGGGGCGGGTACCGGCGACGCTGCCGGTCCCCCACCCAGCTCAGTGGCGGTTGTCGCGCGCCGCCCCGTTACCCGGATCATCGTGCGCGGCAGGGTGATTGGTTTCATCGTCGGTCGGGTCCACCCCCTCGTCGAGGGCATCCCACAGCACGCGACCCGACAACTGCTTGTCGGCGGCGGCCGGTGACCCGGATTCCTGGTCCTGGACCCGGGCCTGATGTGCGGCAACCTGCTCGGCCGCCGACAGCTTCCGAGCCGCCGGACTGTCGTACTTGCCGGACATCCGGGTGGTCCCGGACGACTGCCGGACCAAGAGCAAGCCGGCCACGAACGCGGCCACCGCACCGGCCAGGGACACCACGGCCGGCAGCGTCGATGTCGTCACCGCGCCCGCGTGGTCACCCCCGTGCAGTTCGGCCAGTCGCGTGGCGCGATCGGCGGTCCCCTTGTGCATGAGCAGGGCGTACGCGGGCACCGCGGACACCGCGGCCAGGACCGCGACCACCACGCCGACCCCGCGCCGCCACCAGCCGTGGGTGGCGAACACCGCCGCGATGGTGGCCAGGAAGACCAGCGCCAGTGGCGTCAGGGCCCCGAACCAGACACCGCCGTTGAGATCTCGATGACGCGGCAGGCCGTAGTCGCTGGTGATCTCGAGCCGGGCCCACGCCATGCGCGACGACCCCCAGAGCAGCGCCGCCGCGACCGCCAGCAGCGCCACCGCGGCGATCGGCCGCGACCGCTTCCGCGCCCTCGCGGCGTCCGTGTCGGCTTCCGCCGCAGCGGCATTCGCCTCGGCCTCGGCCAGGTCCGCCGCCTGCGCGCGTTCGGCAGTACGCATGGCGTCGGTCTCGGCGTGTGGATCGGCAGCGGCGGCGGCGGAGTTCCCGGTGTCCGCCCCGGCGGGCTTGGAATCGGATTGCGCCGCTTCGTTTTCCCGCTCCGCGCTGCTATCGGGTGTTGCGCTGCCTTCGGGCGTCGATTTCCGCGCCGCGCCTCTGTCCGGGTCCTGATCGCTCATTGATCCGCGCCGTTCGGGCGGTAGGCGCGCACGGTCTCGGCGGCGGCGATGGCCTTGAGGACGGCCATGGCCTTGTTGCGGGATTCGACGTCCTCGTAGTCCGCGTCGGAGTCGGCGACGATGCCGGCGCCGGCCTGGACATAGGCGGTGCCGCCCTTGAGCAGGGCGGTGCGGATGGCGATCGCGGTGTCTGCGTCACCGGCGAAGTCCAGGTAGCCGACTACGCCCGCGTAGACACCGCGGCGGGTGGGCTCGAGCTCCTCGATCAGCTCCATGGCGCGGACCTTGGGCGCGCCGGAGAGGGTGCCCGCGGGGAAGCAGGCCTGGACCGCGTCGAGGGCGACCTTGCCGGCGCGCAGGCGGCCGGAGACCGTGGAGACCAGGTGCATGACGTGCGAGTAGCGCTCGACGTGGCGGTACTCGGTGACGCGCACGGTACCGGGCTCGCAGACCCGGCCCAGATCGTTGCGGCCCAGATCGACGAGCATGAGGTGCTCGGCGTTCTCCTTCTCGTCGGCGAGCAGGCTCTTCTCGAGCAGGAGGTCATCCTCCTCGGTGACACCGCGCCAACGGGTGCCCGCGATCGGGTGGGTGGTGGCCACGCCATCCTTCACCGTCACCAGCGATTCGGGGCTGGAGCCGACGATGGAGAACGCGGTGCCGCCAGAGCCGTCCGGGATGTGCATGAGGTACATGTACGGGCTCGGGTTGGAGGCCCGCAGCATGCGGTAGAGGTCCAGCGGGGTGCCGTTGTAGTCCATCTCGAAGCGCTGCGAGAGCACCACCTGGAACGCCTCGCCGGCCTCGATCTCCTTGACCAGCCGGCGCACGCCTGCACCGAATTCGTCGGAGGTGCGTTGCCGGCGGTAGTTCGGCTCGGGGCGGTCGAACACCGAGACGGTGGAGTCGGCGGGGGCGGCCAGGGCCTCGGTCATGCGGTCCAGGCGGGCCATCGCATCGTCGTAGGCCGCGTCCACGTGCTCGTCGGTGCCGTTCCAGTTGACGGCATTGGCGATGAGGGTGATCGCGCCCTCGTGGTGGTCGAAGGCGGCCAGGTCGGTGGCCAGCATCAGGACCATCTCGGGGACCTGCAGGTCGTCGGTGGCGATGCTGGGCAGGCGTTCGAGCCGGCGCACGGTGTCGTAGCCGAGGTAGCCGACCAGGCCGCCGGTCAGCGGCGGCAGACCGGGCAGCCGCTCGGTGCGCAGTACCTGCAGCGACTCTCGCAGCGCGGCGAGCGGATCGCCGCCCACCGGCGCGTCGGCGGGAGTCTGGCCTAGCCAGGCCGCCGCGCCGTCGATCACGGTCAGCGCACTGGGACTACCCGCGCCGATGAACGACCATCGCGACCAGGAGCGGCCGGTCTCCGCCGATTCCAGCAGGAAGGTGCCGGGTCGGTCCGCGGCCAGTTTGCGGTAGGTCGAGAGCGGAGTCTCGGAGTCCGCCAACACCTTTCGGACCACCGGGACCACCCGGTGATCGGCCGCGAGCGCCCGGAACTGCTCCCGGGAGGTGGTGGTATCGATAGCCACGTTCAGAGGCAAACCATGCGCGCCGTGCATTCACCCATCATTCCAGGCCCGCCCGGGGCGATCTCAATCGCGCTCCCCGCCCGGCCGAGCGGGCGGCTGCGGCGAATACCTGAAGCGGTCGTCACTACACTCGCGGCGGTCTCGACACGCGGGAGATCGTCAGTGCTCCGGCAGCGAGATGGAGAGGTCGCACGCGGTGCCATCGCCTCGTTCGTCACATAGGCAAAGGCCCTGGAAGCGCTGAGTTGGTTGGGGCTCCGGCCCGTCCCCCGGACCCCCGAGCAGACGACCGGTGGGGGCCGGTTCGCGAGGCGCCAAGCTCGAAGCCCAGCAAAGGATTTCATCCGGGCTCTAATAGCTCGTGCACGATGAATTGGGGGTAGGGTGCGGGTATGAAGGTTGGTCAGCTCGCACCCAATTTCGAACTTCCGGACCAGTCGGGGACCGTGCGGTCGCTCGAGTCGCTACTTGTGGACGGACCGGTGGTGTTGTTCTTCTATCCCGCGGCGAACACGCCGGTGTGCACGGCCGAGGCGTGCCACTTCCGGGATCTGGCAACGGAATTCAAGGCCGCCGGGGCCACCTGTGTGGGGATCAGCGCGGATTCCGTCGAGGTGCAGTCCGGGTTCGCGGAGAAGCAGGGACTGAGCTATCCGGTGCTGTCCGATCCCGGAGCCAAGGTGGCCGCCGAGTTCGGCGTGAAGCGCGGCCTGCTGGGCGCGCTGGTACCGGTGAAGCGGACGACCTTCGTCATCGATCCGGACCGGACCGTCGCCAAGGTCATCAACAGCGAGATGCGCGCGAACGTGCACGCCGACGAGGCGTTGAAGTTCCTGCGCGAGCGCTGAGCCGGTTCCCGCGCGAGCGCCGAGCGCTCATCGCGTCGTTCCTGCGCGCGCCGACAATTCGGACATACGCTGAGCACATGACTACGCCCAGCACCGGCCAGGAGCGAAAGTCTTCAACCTTCGTCACGTGGCGCAATCGCATCATTGGCGGATTGGTGGCCGCGGTGGCTCTGTGGCTGGTGTATCTGATGCTGGCCGCATTCATTCCACGGTGGTGGGCGCAGCGCATCGGCGAATGGGTGAGCGGGAGTTTCGCCAAGGGCATCTGGTATGGCCTGATAATGGGCGCGGTATGTACGGCTGTACCACTTTTCCTGTTCCTGGCCGCAGGACTCCGCTGGCGTAAACGGGGCGGCATGTTTATCGCGGGCGGTGCGGCAGTTCTCGCGATCGTCATCGCCATCCCGAATTTGATGACGCTGACCATCGTGTGGGGCAACTCGAATGCCGCACACGCCGGTAAGCGCATTCTCGATGTCGACGGGCCGGGATTCCGCGGCGCCACGCTGGCGGGTGCGATCGTGGCCGCGCTGCTGTTCCTGCTGGTGGCATTTCTCTTGCTGCGCAGGCGATTCCGCCGGCACCGTGCCGAACGTCGGCAGGCCGAACCGGAAAAGCCTCGCGTAGAGCCGGAAACTCCGACACCTCCTCCCGAACTCGGCGCGAACTGAATCCACCCGCGACACGCGTGATCGATGTCACGTCATTCAGCAACGCCGTGACTGACGAGCGAAATCGTGGCAAACTTTGACGTGCGAGTGACTCGTTCGATGCTGTTCGCAGGCCCTTCCACCGGCCGGCACAACACGTCACTTGGCTGCTACGAGAGGGCGCGCACGGTGACCAAGTGGTTGAATCTCATGGAACAGCGAGCTTGGCGTACCCTTGTCGCGCTCACTACCAGACTCCCCGCCGCATTGGATACCCAGCTGCAACGTGAGTCCGGGATTACCCATTTCGAATACTTCGTAATGACTCTGCTCTCCGAAGAACCAGGTCACCGGTTGCAACTGAGCGACCTTGCGCAAAAAGCAAACGCATCGCTATCGCGGCTCTCGCACGTGGTCTCCAAACTCGAACGGCTGGGCTGGGCCGAGCGCGTCACCATTACCGGTCGCCGCGGGGCGCAGGCGGTGCTGACCGATGCCGGATATCAGAAGATCACCGAGGCCGCGCCCGGGTATCTGGAGTGTGTCCGCGGCCTGGTGTTCGACGGGCTGGACGCCGAGCAGACCAAGCAGCTGCTGGAACTGGGCGAGACGCTGGTGGCACAGTTGGACAAGGGCACGGCCCGCGGGCTCGGCCGCTCGGGGCGGCCGACCTCGCATCTGGACATGAACCCGAACGAATCGGGCTGACGCCCGAGCTTTCCCGCCCAGGCCGGAAACCGTTGCCGCTCAGTCCTCGTCGGTGAGCAGCCGGTGGCCCTGGGACAGCAGCACGTCGGTGTCGAAGCAGGTGTGGGTGCCCGTGTGGCAGGCCGCGCCCTCCTGGTCGACGACCAGCAGGACGGTGTCGCCGTCGCAGTCCAGTCGTACCTCGTGCACGTACTGGGTGTGGCCGGAGGTCTCGCCCTTGACCCAGTACTGCTGGCGCGATCGCGAATAGTAGGTGCCCTTGCGAGTTTCCAGGGTGCGGGCCAGCGCCTCGTCGTCCATCCACGCCATCATGAGCACGTCGCCGGTGTTCTTCTCCTGCGCGATGGCGGCGAACAGCCCGTCGGAGTTGCGCTTGAGGCGGCGCGCGATCGCGGGATCCAGGGTGCTCATCGGACGGTGATTCCTTCCGCGCGCATGGCGTCCTTGACCTGGCCGATGGTGAGGTCGCCGAAGTGGAAGACGCTGGCGGCAAGCACCGCGTCCGCGCCGGATTGCACGGCGGGCGCGAAGTCGGCGATCTTGCCCGCGCCACCGGAGGCGATGACCGGCACCGAGACCGCGGCGCGCACGGCGCGGATCATGGGCAGGTCGAAGCCCGCCTTGGTGCCGTCGGCGTCCATGGAGTTGAGCAGGATCTCGCCGACGCCCAGTTCGGCTCCGCGCACGGCCCATTCGACGGCGTCGATACCGGTGCCGCGCTTGCCGCCGTGGGTGGTGACCTCCCAGCCGGACGGGGTCGCGGGTTGACCCTCGGGAACCGTGCGGGCGTCGACCGACAGCACGATGCACTGGGAGCCGAACCGCTCCGACATTTCACGCAGCACCTCGGGGCGAGCGATGGCGGCGGTGTTCACCGACACCTTGTCCGCACCCGCGCGCAGCAGCCGGTCCACGTCCTCGACGGTGCGCACGCCGCCGCCGACGGTGAGCGGGATGAAGATCTGCTCGGCGGTGCGGGTGACCACGTCGATCATGGTGCCGCGGTCGCCGGTGGAGGCGGTGACGTCGAGGAAGGTCAGCTCGTCGGCGCCCTGGGCGTCGTAGGTGGCCGCGAGTTCCACGGGATCGCCCGCGTCCCTGAGGTTTTCGAAGTTGACGCCCTTGACCACGCGCCCGGCGTCCACGTCCAGGCACGGAATCACGCGTACGGCCAACGTCATTTCACGACCTCTGTCTTCAGCATTGCTATGCCTCTCCTCGGACCCGATCGGCGGTGTCCGCGATCAGGCCCAGTAGTTCCTCGTGCACGCCGGGGGCGGCGGCCAGCACCGAACCGGATTCGATGGTCCAGTCCCGGCCCAGCAGGTCGGTGACCACGCCGCCTGCGGCCCGGACCAGGGCCACGCCCGCGGCGTTGTCCCACGGATGATGTCCGAACACCACGGCCCCGCCCAGAATTCCCGAGGCGGTGTAGGCCAGGTCGATGCCGGTGGAGCCGTACATGCGCTGGCGGCCGGACAGTCGGCTCAGCGCGCCCAGCAGATTGAAGCGGAAGATGCCCGGAATCCGGCCCGCTCCATCGATATTGAAGCTGCCGAAGCCAATCATCGCGCTGGCGAGCTTGGCCGGGGCCAGACGCGGCAGCGGGTTGCCGTTCAGCAGCAGCGGGCCGTCCGCGACCGCCGCGTAGCGCTGGCCCAGGATCGGCAGCCAGGTCAGGCCGATGACCGGGACGCCGTCGCGCACCAGTGCCAGCAGCATGCCGCACATGGGACTGCCCGCCGAGTAGTTGAAGGTGCCGTCGATGGGGTCCAGCACCCAGGCGGTGCCCGAGGTCAGCTGCGGACCGCCGAATTCCTCACCGTGCACCGGTATTCCGGTGCGTTCGCCCAGCCGCTGCGAGATGGTGCGCTCGAGCTCCAGGTCGAGTTCGGTGGCGAAGTCGTTGCGCCCCTTCTCGACCGCGCTCGGCGCCCCGATGCCCTCGACGAAACGCGGTGCGGCGGAGTCGAGAACGTCACTGGCGATGCCGAGCAGTTCGGCGAGTTCGGCGGCCACGGCGCTAGCGAACCGCGGCCAAGGCTTCGGGCAGGGTGAACCGGCCCGCGTAGAGGGCCTTGCCGATGATCGCGCCCTCGACGCCCTCGTCCACCAGCGTCGCGATGGCACGCAGGTCGTCGAGCTCGGAGATGCCGCCCGAAGCGATGACCGGGGCCTCACACGCATTGGCGACCTGGCTCAGCAGGTCCAGGTTCGGCCCGGTCAGCGTGCCGTCCTTGGAGACGTCGGTGACCACGTACCGCGAGCAGCCGTCCCGCTCGAGGCGCTCGAGCACCTCCCACAGGTCGCCGCCGTCGGTCACCCAGCCGCGGCCGCGCAGCCGCCACTCGCCGTCGATGAGCTTCACATCCATGCCGACGGCGATCTTGTCGCCGTACTCGCCGATGGCCCGGGCACACCACTCCGGATTCTCGATCGCCGCGGTGCCCAGGTTGACGCGCGCGCAGCCGGTGGCCAGCGCGGCCTTCAACGACTCGTCGTCCCGAATCCCGCCCGACAGCTCGACCTTCACATCGAGTTCGCCGATCACCTCGGCGAGCAGTTCGCGGTTGGAGCCCTTGCCGAACGCGGCGTCCAGGTCGACCAGATGCACCCACTCCGCGCCGGCGTGCTGCCAGGCCAGCGCGGCGTCGCGCGGCGAACCGTAGCTGGTTTCGCTGCCCGCCTCCCCCTGAACCAGGCGCACAGCCTCACCATTGGCGACATCGACGGCAGGTAGCAGCACAAGACTCACGGGGTAAGCCTAGTGGTTGCCCGCCGTCACACCGACCGCAGGGTGAACCGTGTCAGCCGCCGACACACTGCGGGAACGATTTCCGGGCGGGAGGAAGCAGGCGGTGTCACGCTGTGGGGAGGCAGGGGTCGATCGAAGGGAGCTCGTCGTGCGGAAGGTGGGGATGGTCGTGCGGAAGGTGGGGATCGGGCTGGCGGCGCTGGCGCTGGTCGGCGGGGCGGCCGGGTGCGGCGACAGCGGCGGGTCGGGGGCGCGGCCCGGCCCGACGGCGAGCACCGCGGCGCAGGCCGGGGCGCCGACGGCGGTGACCACCGCGGGGACCACGGCGCAGACTCCGGGCGGCGGGGCGCCGTCGACCGCGGCGGGGACGGGAGCGCAGCCGTGCAAGCCCGAGTCGGGGGTGATTCGAAGTGCCGCCGCCACATTGGCTCCGGTGGAGGTGGTGCCGGGGACGCCATGGAAGTGGGCGTTGCCCGCGGTGGGGGCGCGGACGACGGTCAATGACATCTGCTCGACCTTGTCGGCGTACTTGATCACGATCGAGGGGGCGACGGCCGGCTCACCCATGCAGGTCTTGCTGTTCCATCGCGGGAGCTACATCGGCACGGCGGATCCCAGGTGGAATTCGTTCATCTCCCCGGATCCGAACCACACCACCGACGACAGCGTGGGCCTGCGGTACATGATCCCCCGCAGTTGTAATGCTTGCCCGGACGGAACCTTCTACTGCGTCCAATTCCATTGGGACGGAAGCAAGGTGCAGATGGCCGGGCGGCCGCCGGAGGTGTCCGGGACGACCGTGACGCCCGGCTCGACCAAGTGCTGAGGCGGGGGTCAGCCGTCTCGGGTGTGGGATTCGAGGATGCGGTTCAGGGTCAGGACGAAGTTGGCGCGTTCGGCGGCGGTGAAGCCCGGGAGTAGTTCTCGCTGGGCCACTTCCAGGCGTTCGTCGAGGTCGGACAGGTGGGCCCGCCCGGCGGGGGTGAGGGTGAGGGTGTTGCGGCGACGATCGGTGGGGTCGGGGGTGCGGCGCAGGAGGCCGCGGTCGGCCAGGTCGTTGACCGCGGCGACCACGTCGCTACGGTCGATGCAGGTGCGTCGGCCCGCCTCCGCCTGACTGAGGGGGCCGTGTTCGTCGAGGGTGGCCAGCAGGGCGTAGTGGTAGCGGCGGGAACCGGTGGGCTCCAGGGCTTTCTCGGTACAGCGGTTGGCGATGATCGCGACCTGGCCGATGAGGCGGGTGGGAAGAGCGCGCAGCCGGCCGGAGGCGCCTTCGGGCGCGGTGTCCATGAGGGGAATCTAGCAACCTTGTTGGAGACACCCACAATCGGCTACATTGGTCTTACCAACGTTGGAGCAACCAACAATCTCGTCGAAAGACCGTAGCCATGAACGCGATCGACACCACCACCCGGCAATTCCAGGACCTGACAGACAAATTCGAGATCACCGAGCTGGTCCACCGCCTCGGCCGCGCCCTCGATGAAGGCGACTGGGAGGAACTCGCTGCCATCTACACCGCCGACGCCACCGCGCGCACCCCCGGCGGCCTGGCCACCGGCCGCGCCGCCCTGGTCACCCAGGCCGGCCGAAACCACTCCCCCGACCGGCAGATCCAGCACGTCATCAGTGGCATCCTGATCGATCTGGACGGCGATACCGCCAAGGTCCGCGCCAACCTCCTGGTCGTCTTCGCCTGGGGTCCCGCCCAGGACCCCACCCTCGGCTCCCAGCCGCGCTTGACGCTCGGCGAGGTCTATCGCTTCGGCGCCGTCCGCACCCCCGACGGCTGGCAGTTCTCGAGCGTCGTCTCCACCCCCATCTGGTCGGTCGGCACCCGGCCCAAGCCGTCAGCAGCCTAGAAACACCGAAACCCCCGCCGAGAGCGGGGGTTTCGGTCGTTTCGGGGCGGATCAGATCGAGTCGATCCAGTTGCGCAGGAGTTGGGCCCCCGCGTCGCCGGACTTCTCCGGGTGGAACTGGGTGGCCGACAGCGGGCCGTTCTCCACCGCGGCGAGGAACGGGACGCCGTGTTCGGCCCAGGTCAGCTTGGCCGGGGCGATCTGGGAGCCGCCGTCATCGGTCCAGGCCCAGTGCTGGGCGGCGTAGGAATGGACGAAGTAGAAGCGGGTGTCGGCGTCCGTGCCCGCGAACAGGACGCTGTCCTCGGGGGCCTTCACGGTGTTCCAGCCCATGTGCGGGAGGACGGGGGCGTCCAGCCGCTCGACGGTGCCGGGCCATTCGCCGCACCCCTCGGTTTCGACCCCGAATTCGACGCCGCGTTCGAACAGGATCTGCATGCCGACGCAGATGCCGAGGACGGGGCGGCCGCCGGCGAGGCGCCTGCCGATGATGCGGTCACCGCGCACGGACAGCAGGCCCGCCATGCAGGCCGCGTACGCGCCGACGCCGGGGACCACGAGACCGTCTGCGTTCAAGGCGATTTCGGGGTCGGCGGTAATGGTGACATCCGCACCCGTGCGGGCCAGGGCGCGGCTGGCGGAGTGCAGGTTGCCGGAGCCGTAGTCGAGCAGGGCGATCTTCTTGGTCATAGCGAGCCCTTCGTGGAGGGGACGCCGGACACGCGCGGGTCGTATTCGACGGCGGCACGCAAAGCCCGTGCCACGGCCTTGTATTCGGCCTCGGTGATGTGATGCTGGTCGCGGCCGTAGAGCACGCGTACGTGCAGGGCGATGCGGGCGTTGAGCGCGATCGACTCGAACACGTGGCGGTTGATCACGGTCGAGTAGGACGCGGTCGGGGCCACACTCGGAATGATGGTGTGCAGCATGTGATCCGGCTCGCCGGTGTGCACGCAGTACGGCCGCCCGGACACGTCGACGACGGCGTGCGCGAGGGTCTCGTCCATCGGGATGAAGCAGTCGCCGAAGCGGCGGATGCCCTTCTTGTCGCCGAGCGCCTGGCCCAGGGCCTGGCCGATGACGATGGCGGTGTCCTCGACGGTGTGGTGGGCCTCGATCTCGATGTCGCCCTTGGCCTGCACCGTCAGGTCGAAGCTGCCGTGCTGGCCGAAGGCGGTCAGCATGTGGTCGTAGAAGGGGACGCCGGTGGAGATGTCGGTCTTGCCGGAGCCGTCCAGATTGAGCTCCACCACGATGCTGGATTCGCGGGTGGTGCGCTCGACCCGGGCGATGCGGTCGGCACGGTCGGTGGTCATCGGGCGATCAGCTCCTCGGACGCCAGTTTCGCGCTGACGCGCAGGAATTCGTCGTTCTCGGCGGCCAGGCCGATGGTGGTGCGCAGGTAGCCGGGGATGCCGACATCGCGGATGAGCACGCCCTCGTCGAGGTAGCGCTGCCAGGCGCGCGGCGCGTCGGCGAAGCGGCCGAACAGCACGAAGTTGGCGTCGGAGGGAATGACCTCGTAACCCAGCTCGACCAGCGCCGCCATGACCCGATCGCGCTGCGCCGCCAATTCGGCGACGCTGCCCAGGGTTTCGTCCGCGTGCCGCAGCGCCGCCCGCGCCGCGGCCTGGGTGACCACGGACAGGTGGTAGGGCAGGCGCACCAGCAGCATGGCGTCGATGACCGCGGGTGCGGCCACCAGGTAGCCCAGTCGCCCGCCCGCGAAGGCGAACGCCTTGGACATGGTGCGGCTGACCACCAGCTTGGTGGGATACTTGTCGATCAGGCTGATCGCGCTGGGCGCCGAGGAGAACTCACCGTACGCCTCGTCCACCACCACGATGCCGGGCGCGGCCGCGAGGATGCGTTCCAGGTCCGCGAGCGGAATGCTGTGCCCGGTAGGGTTGTTGGGGCTGGTCACGAAGACCACGTCGGGGTTCTTCTCCCCCACCGTCAGCACCGCGTAGTCGATGTCGAGGGAGAAGTCGCCATTGCGCTTGGCCTCGATCCACTCGGTGTCGATGCCCTCGGAGATGATCGGGTGCATCGAGTACGAGGGCACGAAACCCAGCGCGCTGCGGCCGGGTCCGCCGAACGCCTGTAGCAGCTGCTGCAGGATCTCGTTGGAGCCGTTGGCGGCCCACACGTTCGCCGCGTCCACCGCGACGCCGGTCTGCCGGGTCAGGTAGGCGGCCAGATCGGCGCGCAGCTCGACCGCGTCGCGATCCGGGTACCGGTGCAGGTCGGTGGCCGCGGCGCGCACGGATTCGGCGACGTCGTCGACGAGGGCCTTACTGGGCGGGTGCGGGTTCTCGTTGGTGTTCAGCTGCACCGGAACGGTCAATTGCGGTGCGCCGTAAGGACTCTTGCCACGCAGGTTCTCCCGCAGCGGCAGATCGTCGAGCGAGATGTTCGATCCGGGGACGGTCACGGTGCCTTCTTCCGGGCCGGCCTGGGCGCTCACCGCAGCTCTCCGAATCGCGCCTGCACGGCCTGGCCGTGCGCGGGCAGGTCCTCGGCATTGGCCAGTGCGACCACGTGCCCGGAGACATCCTTCAGCGCCGCCTCGGAGTACTCGACGACGTGGATGCCGCGCAGGAAGGTCTGCACGCTCAAACCCGAAGAGTGCCGGGCACATCCGGCGGTGGGCAGCACGTGGTTGGATCCGGCGCAGTAGTCGCCGAGGGAGACCGGCGACCACGCGCCGACGAAAACCGCTCCGGCGGAACGGACCCGGGCCGCGACCGCGGACGCATCGGCGGTCTGGATCTCGAGGTGCTCGGCGGCATAGGCGTTGACCACGCGCAGGCCCTGGGCGATGTCGTCGACCAGCACGGTGCCGGACTGCTTGCCCGACAGTGCCTGCGCGACACGGTCGTGGTGCTTGACCACGGTCATCTGCGCGGTCAGCGCCGCGTCCACGGCGTCGGCGAGCTCGACGCTGTCGGTCACCAGCACGCTGGCGGCCAGCACGTCGTGCTCGGCCTGCGAGATGAGGTCGGCGGCCACGTGCACCGGATCGGCGGTGGCGTCGGCGAGGATGGCGATCTCGGTGGGCCCGGCCTCGGCGTCGATGCCGACCAGGCCGCGGCACAGCCGCTTGGCGGCCGTCACATAGATATTGCCCGGGCCGGTGATCAGGTCGACCGGTTCCAGCTGTGTGCCGTCGGTGTCGGTGCCGCCGTAGGACAGCAGCGCCACGGCCTGCGCACCGCCGACCGCCCACACCTCCTCGACGCCCAGCAGCTTGGCGGCGGCCAGGATGGTCGGGTGCGGCAGCCCGCCGAACTGCGCCTGCGGCGGCGAGGCGACCACCAGCGAGTCCACGCCCGCGGCCTGCGCGGGAACCACGTTCATGACCACTGAGGACGGGTAGACGGCATTGCCGCCCGGCACGTACAGGCCGACCCGCTCCACCGGCACCCACCGCTCGGTCACGGTGCCGCCGGGCACCACCTGGGTGGTCTTGTCGGTGCGGCGCTGATCGTCGTGGACCTTGCGGGTGCGCTCGATGGCGACCTCGAGGGCCGCGCGCACGGCCGGGTCCAGCTCGGCCAGGGCCTTGTCCAGTTCGGCGGCGGGCACGCGCACCGCGGCGGGCCGCACACCGTCGAACTTCTCGCTGAATTCCAGCGCGGCCTCGACGCCCCGGTCCCGGATGGCCTCCACGACCGGTTGCACATGATGCAGCACCGAGTCCACGTCGACGCCCCCACGCGGCAGAGCCGCGCGCAGTTCGGCAGCAGTGGGAGTACGTCCGCGCAGATCCACGCGGGCGAGCTCGATGCGGCTAGTCATAGCGCTGTGCAGTCCTTGTCTGTGCTGATGTCGAGGGGTTCGCGACACGGCCGAAACCGCTTGCGACCAGCTACCAGACTATCGGGTCACCGGCAGCGCTTTTCGTCGCGGCCGAGCTCGCGAGCCGGATCGCCACGTGTAAGCCGTCGGGACCGAGGCATTCCAGGACGGCGCCGAGGGCTTTAACGCGGGGAAGATGGGCCGGACCGGCGGTGATGGCGTACCCGCCGGGCGGACCTCGCACGGCGACCCGGGCAACCGTGCGGACCGAGTGACCTCCGACACGATGTTCGCTCAGGCGGTGGCCTCGGCCGCCTGCTGCCCGAAGCGGGCCGACACCAGATGCTGCTGGGCGAAGGTCCACGCGTTCTGGGTGACGAAGTAGAGCAGGATGGCGATCGGCATGACCGGGCCGACCAGCAGGGCTCCGGCGGGGAAGACCCACTGCGACAACATGTTCATGATCCGGACCTGCGAGCCCCCGGCGCCCCCGGCGGGCTCCGGCTGGCGGGCCACCGCGGCGCGGGCGGTGAAGTGGGTGGCGATCGCGGCGATGATCATGAGCGGAATCGCCACGGCGGCAACCGTTCCGAAGGACGGGCCGGCCGTGGACAGGGTGGCGGCCAGGGGCGCGCCGAACAGCTTGGCATGCAGGAAGGACTGCACCTGGTCGGCATTGAACACATAGTTCTGGGTGTGACCGGGCTGGAAGGACCGCAGCACGTGGTAGAGGCCGACGAAGACCAGCGTCTGCCCGATGATCGGCAGGAAACCGGTCAGCACGTTGACTCCGGACTCCCGCTGTAGCTCCTGCATGGCCAGCGCCTGCTTCTCCCGGTCGCCCGCGTGCTTGCGCTTGATCTCCTGGATCTGCGGCTGCATCTCGGCCAGCGCGCGAGAGAACTTCAACTGCGCGATGAACGGCCGGATCAGCAGGGCCCGCAGGGTCATGACGAGGAAGACGATGGCCAGCACCCAGGCCAGGCCACTGGTCGCGCCGAACAGCGACGCGAAAGCGGTGTGCCACAGCCACAGCACGGCGGACACGGGGTAGTAGATGAAATCGAGCACGGAGGACCTCGCTGCGCGGCGCCCGCACACGCGTGCGGGCGAAAGGAATTCGGGACGGCGGAGAACCCGACAGCGCGCACGACCGTGACAGGTCGTGCGGGCGCGGTCAGGCCGCGAGGACTCCGGGTGCGCGCGGGCGCGGCCGGCCCGGGGCGTCGGGATTGCTCTGCCGCAGGAACGCGCCCCGGCGCCGCCGTCCGGCCGATTCCGCCGGACCGATGTGCGCGGTGGCCGCGAGCAGCGGACCACGCGCCGACAGCGCCGCCGCGGTCACCGCGACCAGCGCGGCCGCACCCAGGACGAGCAGCGAATCAGGGGTGGCTGCGGCCAGATACAGCACCGCCCACGCGGAGACCACGAGCGCGCACAGCAGCAGCGCCGTCGATCGAATCCGCGTACCCATGCGCCCGACCCTACCTGCGTTCCCCATCCCCGGCACCCCATGTGCCGGACGCGACATGCCCCGCTCCCCGCGCCCCCACCGGGAACTCCGGCGGGGGCGCGAGGATCGAAGCTCGACCGCTATTCGGCGACGAGGCGGCGAATGACCATGGGCTCGGCGACGATGCCCTCCAGGACTCCGGCCACATGCTGGAAGTGGTCGGTGGCGAAGTGCTTCTCCAGGGCGTCGGCGTCCCGCCATTCCTCCACCACGACCATGTGGGCCGGATCGTTCGGGTTGGTGAAGGGCTGATAGGACAGGCAGCCGGGTTCGGCCAGGGAGGGTTCGATCATGGCTTCCAGGGCGGTGCGGAGGCGGTCCTCCTGACCGGAGGCGGCGCGCAGTTCGGCGACGACGTGCAGGGTCATGGTGGTGTGCTCCTTCGGGAGTCGGTGCTGGGTATTCGGATCCGGGTGGCGCTCAGCGCTGGATCGGGCCCTCGCCCGCGCCGGTGGTGCGCAGCGCGGTCGCGATCGCGTCCAGGTCGGCGGGGGTCAATTCCAGTGCGGCGCCCCCGATCCAGCCGTCGACCTGCTCGGGCCGGCGGGCGCCGGCGATGGCGCCGGTGACGCCGGGCCAGGTCAGGGTCCAGGCGATGGCGACCGCGGCGACGGTGGTGTGGTGGGCCGCGGCGATCGGACGCAGCGCGTCCACCAGCGCGAGGTTGCGGTCGAGTTCGGTAGTGAACTCCGGGAAGCCCTTGCGCCAGTCGTCATCCGGCAGGCTCGCGACGCGCGCAGCCGAGAAGGCCCCGGTGAGCAGGCCGGAGTGCTGTGGCTGGTAGACGATGCCGCCGGTGTGATGCGCCGCCGCCCAGGCCAATTCGTCGGCCGCGCCCCGCTTGATCAGCGAGAACTGGGGCTGGATGGCGTCGACGTGGGCGATGGACTCGGCGATCTCCAGTTGCGGCACATCGTGATTGGACAGGCCGATGGCGCGTACCTTGCCCGCCCGCACCAGGTCGGCCATGGTCTGCCAGTACTCCGCGAGCGGGGTCGCGGACGCGGGGTCGACGCCGTCGGGGTCCGAGAAGTCCAGGGAGGCACCGGTATCGGGCCAGTGCACCTGGTACAGGTCGATGCGCTCGACGTTCAGCCGGCGCAGCGAGTCCTCGACCTCGCGGCGCACGCTGGCGGCGGCCATGATCCGCATGGGCGCGGCGGCGCGGTCGTTCTCGTCCCACACCAGCCCGGCCTTGGTGAAGACGAACGGCCGATCGGCCTCGGGCAGTCCGCTGATCGCCTTGCCGACCACTTCCTCGGAGTGGCCGAGTCCGTAGACGGCGGCGGTGTCGATCCAGTTGACACCGGCCTCCACGGCCCGTCGGATGGTGGCGATGGAATCGGCGTCGTCCTGTGCGCCCCAGGTGTAACGCCAGCCCGAACCGCCGACGGCCCACGCGCCGAATCCGATCCGGCTGATGTGCATGTCGGTGGTGCCGAGCTGACGGGTGGGGAGGGAGGTCATGATGTGTGCTCCTCGTGTGGCTTTCGCCGTCCGTTGCGGCGCTGAGCACTACTTTCGCCGGATGCGAGCGGGGCAGACAGTGCTGCGTCTGCCTGGGCACCGCGTGACCAGGATGCGGTGCCGGATGGAATCAGCCGCGCTCGTGGTTACCGATCGCATGACCTTGGACCGTCGCGCCGAACTCGGTGAATTCCTGCGCTCCCGCCGTGCCCGGCTCAGCCCCGCGGAGGTGGGTCTGGTGGATCACGGTGCGCGCCGCCGTGTTCCGGGCCTGCGCCGCGAGGAGCTGGCGCTGCTGGCCGGGGTCAGCGTGGATCACTATGTGCGCCTGGAACAGGGCCGCAGCCTGCAGTTCTCGGAGTCGGTGCTGGATGCGGTGGCGCGGGCCCTGCGGCTGAATCAGGTTGAGCGCGACCATCTTTACCGCCTCGCCCGCCCGTGGTCGGGTGAGGAGCCGCCCGCCGTGCAGGAGGTGCGCCCGGGCCTGCGCCGGCTGCTGGACACCGCCCACGACGTCCCGGCCTACATCGTCGGTCGCGGTGTCAGCGTGCTGGCGTGGAATCGCCTGGCGGCGGCCCTGATCACGGATTTCGGCGCGCTCCCGCCCGCGCAGCGCGACTTCCTGCACCTGGTCTTCCTGGACGAGGGCGGGAAGGATCTCTACGAGGACTGGGACGACAAGGCCGCCGACACCGTGGCCTACCTGCGCCTGGATGCCGCCCGCAATCCCGGTGACCCGCGCATCACCGCCCTCATCGACGAAATGAACTCCCGGAGCCCGGAATTCGCGGAGCTGTGGAAGCGGCACGAGCTCAAGGACAAGACCCACGGGCGCCATATCTACCGCCACCCGATCGTGGGCCGTCTGGAGCTCGGCTTCGAAACCCTCCGTCTCCCCGACGATCCCGATCAGGCGCTGGTCGCCCATCACGTCGAACCCGGCTCCCCCAGCGCCGACGGACTACGACTGCTGGCCTGTCTCGCCGCCGATCCGGCGAAACTCGGCTGAGTCTCCCACCCAGCGCGGTACCACCCACCCGAGCAACGCACTGCGCCGCACCGGAAAACCGGTGCGGCGCAGTGTGATGCCGAGGTTGCTCGGTGTCGCTGCCGGGCCTACTTGGTGTCGCTGTCGATCTCCAGGCTGCCGCCGCCGGCGTCGATCACCCGCATGTTCACCGACTTGGTCGGGCCGTTCTTGGTCTGCAGCGAGTCCAGCACGATATCGACCGAACCATCGGGGTTGACCGTGCCGCCGCCATTGGCGCCCCGGATGCTCGAGTACTTCTGGACCGGGTTCCCGGTCCAATACGTCTGGAACGCCTGCTGATTGCCGTAGACCTGCTGAGCGGCGGGGGTCAGCAGCTTCCAGGCATCCGAGTACCGGGTGTAGGTCACGTCGTCCCAGAACGACTGCACCGCATCGACGGCGGCGTCGAAGCTGACCGTCCCGGCGCTCTTGGTCTGGCCGAGGCCCGAGGGTACGCCCTTGGTGGCGCTGGCCGTGACCGACGCCTTCACCGAGCTGCTGTTCGTGCCCGCGCCCGAGGAGCTGTTCGAACCGGAGTTGCCGAACAGGCCGTACGCGATACCGCCGGCCACCACGACCACCGCGGCCACCAGGATCAACACCAGCTTCTTCTTGGAGCCGGAACCCGAATCCGGTTCGGGCGCCGGATGATTGCGGGTCGGCGGGCCGGCGTTCATGGGCGGGCGCGGCGGCGGGGTCTCCAGCAGCTGTGCCTGGCTCATGGCGCCGGTCGGGATGTCGGCCGACTGGCGGCGCTCCATCTGCCGGGTGGTCTGCCGCGGCGCGGAGCGCTGAGCGGCGCCGGCCGACGGGCCGACCGGGCCCGAGCGCCGGGCGGCCAGCACCCGGGTGGCCTCGGCATCCGGGCCGACCTCGGCGAATTCGGCCATGATGTCGCGCACGTCGAGCATGCTCGGCCGGTCCTCCGGCTCG
Organism: Nocardia sp. NPDC046763; assembly: GCF_040645495.1. Classification (NCBI taxonomy): domain Bacteria; kingdom Bacillati; phylum Actinomycetota; class Actinomycetes; order Mycobacteriales; family Nocardiaceae; genus Nocardia; species Nocardia sp. NPDC046763. The sequence continues at coordinate 196,899 of NZ_JBEYYI010000014.1, forward strand.
AAGCTGAGCAGGCTGAGCAGCAGATCGCTGAGCGGTCCGGCATTGCGCGGTTCGCTGATCTGGCCGTTGGCGGCCGCGTACAGCAGCGCCAGCGGATTCGGGTTGGTGCCGTACGGCGGTTCGCCTTCCAGTGCGTGGAAGAGCGTGGCGCCCAAGGCGAATACGTCCGCGGCCGGCGTCGGTTCCGCCCCGCGCGCGACCTCGGGGGCGAGGTAGGCGGCGGTGCCGGAGATGAGTCCGGTGGCGGTCAGCGTGACGTCACCCTTGGACTTGGCGATGCCGAAGTCGGTGATCTTCACGGCGCCGTTGTCGCCGAGCAGGATGTTGCCGGGCTTGACGTCGCGGTGGACGATCCCGGCGCGATGCGCGGCGATGAGCGCGGATGCCACCTGTTCGCCGATGCGGGCGACCTGCGGCAGCGGCAGCGTGCCCTGCGCGGACAGCACCACCGCCAGACTCTGCGACGGCAGATACTCCATGACCAGGCACGGGTCACCCTCGTGCTCGGTGATGTCGAATACGACGATGGCGTTCGGGTGCTGGAACCGGGCCGCGTTGCGAGCCTCGCGTGCGGCACGCTGTCGCACGATGTCCTTGTCTGCATCCGACAGGCTCGGCTGGGTGAGGATCTGCTTGACCGCCACGGAACGTTCGAGCCGCTGATCCACGGCTCGCCAGACGACACCTGTGCCGCCGCTACCAATCCGTTCGACCAGGCGGTAGTGCCCTGCGATCACTTGGCCGGTTTCGATGGCACTACTCCGAAGTTCTCCGAGACGACTGTGACAATGCGGTTGCCCGCGCGTTTCCCCGCACGAGTGTAGCGGGCGACGCGCGGATCTCCGACGTCAGCGTGAGATATGAGCGAGATCTCGGTGAGATCTACGCCGCAATCGGGTGACCGCCGCGTGACCGATTACGCGAAATCGCTGGTCGAAGTACATCTATGACGGGACATAGACCAATTGGTTTGGTGCGTGTTCGCTCCCGCACACCGATGGCGTTCAGCGACCTTTCACCCCCGGAGCCGGGGCAGAGACCGCCGCGGGCCACTCGGCGCGCATCAATTGCGCGGCGTCCGCCTCGTCGAGCTCGATGTCGAAGACCTCCGCGAGCACCTTCGGCAACTCGGCGACCTCCAGTTCGCGCACCGACTCCGAGCCGTCCGGGTAGCTGGTGGTCCAGGTGGTGCCGTCCAGCTGGTGGTGCGCCTCGGCGTGGAAGCGCTGCACGAACGGCCGCATGGTGAACGGCGAGCGCGACGAGGTGGACACGTAGTGGTTCCCGACCGCGAAATCGACGCGGTACTGCGGAGTGGTGACGAAGGTGTGGCGATCCACCCAGCCGTCCCGGCCGAACTGGTAGAGGGTCCACAGCTCGCCGCCGGCGGCATCGGCGGTCCGTTCCAGCCGGAAACGCCATGCGCCCGCGCTGAATTCACCGCGAGCAGGGGCCAGCTCGACCGGTTCGAGCGGACCCCACCCGAAGCCGACATCGCACAGCCAGCGGCGCTCGTCGTCCGCGGCCTTCACCCGCAGCAGCGCGTGGGTGGCCGGGCGCAGATTGGTCGCGCCGCGCGTGACGCGGCCCGACATGGCGGTGAACTCGAAGCCGAGCCGCTCCAGCGCGGCGGCGAACAGGCCGACGTTCTCGTAGCAGTACCCGCCGCGCCGCCGCCGGATCAGCTTGTCCTGCAGCGCTTCCGGATCCAGCGGGATACCGAGGCCGAGAATGATCTCCAGGTTCTCGAACGGGATGGTGGTGGTGTGGGCGCGCACGAGTTCACGCAGGGTGGCCAGGGTGGGTGTGCGCTCGCCGGTGAATCCGATCCGGGCCAGGTAGGCGTCCAGGTCGAGGTCCACACCCTGCCAGGTGTACGAGGGGTCCGCCGGTGTGGTCATCGCTGCCTTCCTGTTGCGCCGGATTCGCGAAGATGAACGGTATTCGGCGGGAAAGTGTTCCGGCGGCAGCGGATGCCGGGTCAGCGCACGGGGTCGGCCAGGGTGGGCAGGCCCTCGCGGTAAGTGGGGTACATCGGCTTCCAGCCCAGGTCGGCGCGCGCCTTGGCATTCGAGACGCGGATGGAGAAGTCCAGCATCTGGGCGGCCGCCAGCGGTGAGGCCATGCGCACCAGGCGCGCCGGGAGCCGGCGCGGCGGCCGCGCGCCGACGGTCTCGGCCATGGCGTCGAACATGGTGTCCCAGGTGATCGGCTCGTCGTCGACGATGTTGTACGCCTGCCCGGGGGCGCCGCGTTCGAGGGCGGCGACGGTCGCGGCGGCGGCATCGGCGAGGTGGATGAAGCCGACGTATCCGGTCCCCGTGCTCGGCAGCGGGAGCATGCGCAGCCGCAGCGCCCGCACGAAGCTCTCCGACGCGCCGGGACCGTAGAACAGGCCGTAGCGCAGGGCGATTCCGTCGATGCCGGGTGCGCGCCAGGCGCTCGATTCGGCCTCGTGCAGCGCGCCGATGATGCCGTCGGTGACGTCGCCTTGGATGCGACCGAACGGGTCCTGCTCGGTCACCAGCTGCGAGCCGTGGTCGCGCAGGCCGTACCCGAGGATGAGCGACTGGGTGAGATAGCGGCGCGCACCCGTGCGCTGGGCCAACTCCACCAGATGTTTGCTGCCGATCTCGCGTAACGCGTTGGTGCGCAACAGGCCCGGCGCGTGATAGTGGGTCGGCGGCGAGTACCGGTAGGAGGTGAGCTCGTGGATGACCGCGTCGGCGGTGAGTCGCTCGGTGGCGCGCATCAGGTCCGAGCGGTCCATGACATTGGCGACCAGCGGGGTGGCCCCGAGCGAGCGTGCGACCTCGGCGCCGCGACCGCCGCGGGTGAGCGCGTACACCTGATGCCCGGCCTGGCGCAGCGCCGTGACCAGTGGCCGCCCGATCGCTCCCGTCGCCCCAGCCACCACGACTTTCATTGCGCCTCATCCTGTCTCACCGCGCCGATATCGACAGTGAGCCTACTGACCGGGACGGGATCGGGTGGATCGTGGTCAACGCGAGCGGCCGCGGTCAGGCCGCGCATTTGGCGTTCGGGGGTGCAGGAGGGGCGGTGTTCACGCCGGCCGCGACATCGACGAGGTAGTCGTGGTCGCCGCCCAGCGGTTCGCTGCCGAGCAGCAATCGCTGGACCACACAACCGGATTCGAAGAACACCGGATTGATGCCGTGGCCGCCGGACACCACGCGGCCCTCCAGATCACGGCCGCTGACCACGGTGTACATGGAGACCGGGTGGCCGAAGAGGGTCAGCGAGGCGCGCATTTCGAGCGTCTGGGTGTAGGGCACCACTGAGTCGGCGGTGCCGTGCAGCAGGACCGCGCGCTTGACGTCGATGCGGTTGGACATGAGCACCGGCGACCGGTCGAGGTAGGACCGCAGGCAGGTGATCGGGGTGCAGCCGCCCGCGTCGCGTTCGATCTCGCCCCGCAATTGCGGTCCGGCCAGGCCGGATTCGAGCCAGGCGGTGACGTCGCCGGCGTGGCCGAAGGTGTCGACCCAGTAGTCGTACGTGCCGGGCGGGGCATAGGCGGCGGCCAGCCCGCTGGTCAGACCGCCCTGACTCCAGCCCCACAGCACCGTGGGACCGATGCCGGGGTGCTCGCCGCGGTACCACCGGGTGGCCGCGACGGTGTCGCGCCAGCCGGCCCAGACGTTCCACTCCCCGGTCCGCCAGGTGCCGTTGTCGGAGCGCTGATCCATGGTGACCAGGGCCGCGCCGGTCTGCCGGACGATCGAGGCCAGGTAGTCGGGGAAGTCGCTCGCACCGCCGGCGTGGCCGTGCACCGCCACGATGAGTCCGCGTGCGCCGCCATCGGGTTCGTAGACCCGGCCGGTGGCGGTCTCACCGTCCACCTCCAGGGTCACCGGCCGCATCGACACGTCGCCGGGTGACGCACTCGAAACCACCGGGGCCGCAACCACCGTCGCCGCGAGCACGCCCGCGACCGCACCGACCACCCGCATCCCTCGCCACCGGACACCCACGTCCCGCATCGTCGCACGTCCGTTCGGCCCGGCCGGGTACCCACGCCGGGCATTTTCCCGGGCGGCGAGGCGCACGCGGATTCGGGTGACAGAGGCTAGGATTCGACCATGCGTTCGATGGATGCCGCGGAGCGGCGGGCTCGGCTGGGGGTGCGGCACCGGCTGGCCGACAGGGTGCGCGACGACGCGGTCGAGCCGATCGTGCGGTCGATGGTGGTGCTACACGCCACCGATCCGGCCACCGTGTACCTGTCCGTCGCGGCGCGCGGGGTGGGCATCGAACCCGGGCACGTGGACAAGGCGCTCTACGACGATCGGACGCTGCTGCGCATGCTGGCCATGCGGCGCACCATGTTCGTCGCACCGGTCGACCTGGTGCCGGTGCTGCAGGCGTCGGTGGCGGATGCCTTGGCGCACAAGCAGCGCAAGACCTATGGGCGGTACATCGAACAGTCCGGGGCGGTGACCGGAAATGTCACCGCGTGGCTGAACGAGGTCGAGGCCGAGACGCATGCGGCGCTGCTGGCGCGGGGCAGCGCGACCGGGGCGCAGTTGGGCAAGGAGGTGCCGCGGCTGCGGACCCAGGTCGACACCGCGCCGGGCAAGCCCTATTCCAAGCCGACCAATATCACCACCTGGGTGCTGTTGACGCTGGGCTGCGAGGGCCAGATCGTGCGCGGACGGCCCAATGGGAGCTGGGCCAGCAGCCAGTACACCTGGGCGCCCATCGAATCCTGGCTGCCGGAGGGGATTCCAGCGCTGCCGGTGGACGAGGCGCGGGCGGAGCTGATCCGGAAGTGGTTGCGCACCTTCGGTCCCGCACCGGTGAGCGATCTCAAGTGGTGGACCGGGTGGACGCTGGGCGAGGTCCGCAAGGCGCTCGCGCTGGTGGATACCGCCGAGGTAGACCTGGGTGGCGAGACCGGGCTGGTCCTCGCCGACGATCTGGAATCGACTCCCGCTCCGGAACCCTGGGCCGCACTGTTGCCCGCCCTCGACCCCACGCCGATGGGCTGGCAGTCCCGGGACTGGTACCTCGGCTCGCACCAGTCCGCGCTCTTCGACCGCAATGGCAATGTCGGCCCGACGGTCTGGTGGGACGGCCGTATCATCGGCGGCTGGGCACAGCGCCCGGACGGCGAGATCGTCTGGCGGCTGCTGGAGGACGCGGGCTCCGACGCCGAGCGCGCCATCGCCGCGGAAGCCGAACGCATGGGGGCATGGTACGGCGATGTCCGCCCGATTCCCCGGTTCCGAACGCCGCTCGAACGCGAGCTCACCGCCTGAGCCGCGCACCGACACTCCGTCGAATACCGCCGCGCCGATCCGCGATCCGTACCGCGGATCGGTTGTGAGTTTGCGATCGAATGTCGATCTCATTGCATGGCAGGGTCTTCGACGGTTGCGAGCCCGCCCGGACACTACTGTGAGGTTGCTGCCCACGAGTATTCGGAGAAATTCTGCGGGCCTACCGGGCGGCAGACTGTTACTGTCGGCATTGTTATTCGCACGATCCGGGCCGGGACACGGGGAGGTCCAGGGGTTCGGCGAGTTTTCGGAGTGTGTCATGGCGTTGACGAATCGGCTGGTCTCCCCGGCTGCACCGCACATCGATTCGGCCGACGCGCCGCACGGTAGCTCCGCGGATGGGCGGCCCGCACCCGCGTCGCCGCGAAACGACCTGTGGGGCGACGCCTTCCGGGATGCGGCGCTGGGTATGTGCGCGGTGCTGTCGGCGACCGACGGGCGCATCGATCCCGCGGCGCGCATGCGGGTGGCGCAGATGGTCGGCGCGCACGAGGTCCTGCGCCTGCGTTCGCCCGAGGACCTGCGAAATCTGTTCGAGGACAACTGCGCCCGGCTCATCATGGATCCGGCCTTCGGGCACGCCTATGTGATGGCGCAGATTTCCAAGGCCACCGACTATCCCGAGCAGGGGGCCGCGGTGGTGCAGATCGGGTTGATCGTCGGGCAATCCGACGGCGAACTCGGCGCACACGCGCTCACGGTGATTCGCGAGGCTTGTCAGGTTTTGCGTCTGGACCCGCACGAATTCGGTCTGTAAAGCCCTCTGGCTCTTGCTGGACATTGCCCGGAGCCGTCCCGCATTCTTGGAGCGTTTACTGCCCAGCGAGGGGATTCACTCTGCATGGCGATCCAAGGGTTCCTCAATATTCTGCTCGACACCGTCCACCCCGATCGAGGCTGGCGGTACTGCGCGTGGTGCGAAGGCAGCGGGGCCGCAGGCTGTTCCGAGAGCGGGGCGGCCATCCTGTGCACCGGCTGCGGCGGCATCGGCTGGCTCGTCGATCCGCCCGTGTACCGGCGCTGACCAGACGATTCACCCCCGGCGGAGCGGCACACCGGGGGTGAATCGACGGGACGGGCCGTCTCACATATCGAGTCCGAGGTCCAGCACCCGGACGGAGTGGGTGAGCGCGCCGACCGCCAGGTAGTCGACGCCGGTGCGGGCGTAGTCGGCCGCCATGTCCAGCGAGAGTCCGCCCGAGGACTCGAGTTTGGTGCGCGGCGACCGGGTGTTGCGGCGCTGCACGGCCGCCTGGGTGGCCCACAGCGGGAAGTTGTCCAGCAGTACCAGTTCCACGTCCTCGGCGAGGACAGCGTCGAGCTGGTCGAGGCTGTCCACCTCGACCTCGCACTCGATGTCCGGGTTCAGCTCCCGCACAGCGCGCAGCGCGGCAACCACCGAGCCCGCGGCCACCACGTGGTTGTCCTTGATGAGCGCGGCATCGCCCAGGCCCATGCGGTGATTGACGCCACCGCCGACCCGCACCGCGTACTTCTGCAGGGCCCGCAGGCCGGGCAGGGTCTTACGGCTGTCGCGAATACGGCAATCGGTGCCCGCCACCGCGTCCACCCACCGGGAGGTGGCGGTGGCGATTCCGGACAGGTGGCACACCAGGTTCAGCAGGGTGCGCTCGGCGGTGAGCAGGCCACGGGTGGGCGCGGCCAGGCTGAGCACGACATCACCGGGCTGCACCCGGGTGCCGTCCGCGACACGGCCGGCGACTTCGTAATTGCCCGCGCCCAGCACCTCGTCGAGCACCAGCAGGCCGACATCCAGCCCCGCCACCGTGCCCGGCTGGCGAGAAGCCATGTCCGCCTTGGCGACCGCGTCCGCGGGCACCGTGGCCAGCGTGGTGATATCAGGCCCGTACCGCAGATCCTCGTCGAGGGCGGTGCGGATGAGCGCGACCACCGCGTCGCGATCCAGTCCGGCGTCGAGAGTCATTGCTGCACTCCTTGTTCGATGACTTGTCCTGTACCCCGGGCGATGCCGTTCCGGACCGCGAAGCCGTGCGGGACGGCGAGCTCCGGCATGGCGGCCACGCCCGTCACGAGGTGGCGGGCACGGTGGCCCGACCCCACGTCTGCTCCGGCTCGACGCCGTCGGCAACCAGCTTCGGCCGCCCGTCGGACCCGAGCCGCACCGCGGTGCTGCGCCGCAATTCCTCCCGCGGCTCCGGGTAATCCGACCGCGTATGGCAGCCGCGGCTCTCGGTGCGCGCCGCCGCCGCGACCAGCAGCGCCCGCGCGGTCAGCGTGAGCGCGGAGTCCTCCAGCTCGCGAATGATCGCCGCCGCCGAATCGGAGTGCGCGACCGCGCCATCGCTCGACGCGTCCACGGCACCGCCGGCCCGGCCGTCCGGCACACCGGCCTCGACCGCGCGAGCGGTTGTCCGATTCGCGCCGCTGTTCGGATCGCCTTCCGGCACTTCACCGTTGGCGCGGCCGACGGCTGCGCCGTTCCCGTTCACCGGCTCGTGTGTCACGTATGCACCATTCGCGCGATGGTTCAGCGTCCATTCGACGGTGATGTCGGGCGCGGCGTTGTCGGCGACCAGGCCGACCATGCGCAGGATGGCGGCGCGCAGGCCGTCGCCGTCGCGGACGACCGAGGCGTGCTCGGTCATCAGCTCCTGCAGCAACTTTCGATCCGCGCGGGGGAAGCGCAGCGGGCCGACCTCGGCGATCGGGCGGGCCGCGCCCTGGCGTTCGGCGGCCGCCGCGCCCGCGCGCTCGCCGACCACCAGGCCCTCGAGCAGGCTGTTGGAGGCCAGGCGATTCGCACCGTGCAGGCCGGTGCGGGCCACCTCACCGGCGGCGTAGAGGCCGGGCACCGTGGCGCGGCCGGAGGTGTCGGTGAGGATGCCGCCGCACTGGAAGTGCGCGGCCGGCGCGACCGGGATCAGATCCGTGGTGGGGTCGATGCCCGCGGCCAGGCAGGAGGCGGTGATGGTCGGGAATCGTTGCGGGAAGCCGTCGATCGAACGGCCGTCGAGGTACACGTGGTCGGTGCCGAGTTCGTGCATACGGGCCTCGATGGCGCGGGAGACCACGTCGCGCGGGGCCAGATCGCCGCGGGGGTGCACGCCCGCGGTGACCGAATTGCCTTCGGAGTCCACCAGAATCGCGCCCTCGCCGCGCACCGCCTCGCTGATCAGCGGGCGGCGACCCAGGCCGCCGGGCGTGAACAGCACGGTGGGGTGGAACTGCACGAATTCCAGGTCCGACACCAGCGCCCCGGCCCGCAGCGCCAGCGCGATGCCGTCGGCGGTGGCGCCGGCGGGATTGGTGCTGCACGCGTACAGCTGCCCCAGCCCGCCGGTGGCGAGCAGCACGGCGGGCGCGTGCACGATGCCGAAGCCCTTGCCCGACACCGCGATAACGCCGCGCACGCCCTCGGGTCCGGTCACGAGGTCGAGCACGACGGCCCCGAACAGCACCGACAGTCCAGCGGTGTTCAGCGCCCGCTGCACCTCGGCACCGGTGGCGTCACCGCCCGCGTGAATGATGCGGCGGGTGCTGTGCCCGCCCTCCCGGGTCCGCGACACCTGACCGTCGCGCCCGAGATCGAACACCGCGCCCAGGTCGGTCAGCGCGGCCACCGCGTGCTGCCCGCCCTCGACGATGGACCGCACCGCCTCGGCGTCACACAGCCCGGCCCCGGCGACCACGGTGTCGTGCACGTGCGATTCCACCGAATCTCCGTGCGGCGCAACCACCGCGATCCCGCCCTGCGCGTACTGCGTGGAGGTGTCGGTGGGCCCGCCCTTGCTGAGCGTCAGCACCCGCAGTCCGCGTAGGGACGCGGTCCGCGCGGCGGTCAGGCCGGCCACCCCGCCACCCACGACGACGAGATCCGCCTCGGCTTCCCAGGTGATGGAAATCGATGTATTCACCATTGCTCATCCCTCCCCTGACGGGGGACGTGGCTACTCGCCGCCGCCGGGGTTGCCGATCTCGATCATGCGCTGCACCGAGTTGCGGGCCAGGGCAGCGGTTTCGGCATCGACATGGACCTCGTCGCGGTTCTCCACCAGGCAGCGGAGCAGGGCGGCGGGGGTGATCATCTTCATGTACTGGCAAGAGGCGCGGTCGTTGACGGCCTGGAAGTCGATGCCGGGGGCGGCCTTGCGCAGCTGGTGCAGCATGCCGACCTCGGTGGCGACCAGGACCTGGTTCGCTGAGCCATTTTTGGCGTTCCGCGCCGCCGCGGCCTTGGCGGCGTCGATCATGCCGCCGGTGGACAGGATGTGCACCCGGTCGGCCGGGAACTCGCCCGCGCCCGCCAGGTAGAGAGCCGAAGTGGCGCAACCGCATTCGGGGTGCACGAACAGCTCGGCGTCGGGGTGGGTGCGGGCCTGCTCGTTGAGCTCGTCGCCGTTGATACCGGCGTGCACGTGGCACTCGCCCATCCAGATGTGCATGTTCTCGCGGCCGGTGACGCGCTTGACGTGCGCGCCCAGGAACTGGTCCGGCAGGAACAGCACCTCGCGGTCCGGGTCGATGGAGGCGACCACGTCGACGGCATTGGAGGAGGTGCAGCAGATGTCGGTCAGCGCCTTCACCGCGGCGGTGGTGTTCACGTACGAGACCACCAGCGCGCCCGGGTGGTCGGCCTTCCAGTCGCGCAGCTCCTCGGCGGTGATGGAGTCGGCCAGCGAGCAGCCCGCGCGCTGGTCCGGGATGAGAACGGTCTTCTCGGGGCTGAGGATCTTGGCGGTCTCGGCCATGAAGTGCACACCGCAGAAGACGATGGTGTCCTCGGGCGCCTCCGCGGCGATCCGGGACAGGGCCAGGGAGTCGCCCACGTGGTCGGCGATGTCCTGGATCTCGGGCAGCTGGTAGTTGTGCGCCAGGATGGTGGCATTGCGCTCACGCGCAAGCCGCTTGATCTCCGCCGCCCATTCGGGGGTGGCCTCCACGCCGGAGTATCCCGACGGGCCGTCCGTGATGCGCTCGGTCAGCGTCATCGTCGCGCCCACTGCTGCAGCCATGGCATGGCTCCTTCTCTCATGCGCTCGGCAACCTCGCCGATTCGCATCCAACCGGTTTTCGACTTACAATCGAAAACGTGGCCCATCGTAGCACCATCCACGAAACGCTCACCGCCGTGTTCCAGGTTCGTCGCTTCCCCGACACCATCCGTGCAGGTGAGAGCGCTATCATCGCGCGCAGTGCGACACCGGACCGGTGCCCGCCCGGCCAGCGCACGGAATTGGCGGTGCTGCTGTGGGAGCGGGCCCTGGACCCCGCCAAGGGCACCTGGTCACTACCCGGCGGCCGGCTGCGCGACGACGAGGACCTCGATGCGTCGGCGGCCCGGCAGCTCGCCGAGAAGGTGGATGTACGGGAGTTGACGCATCTCGAGCAGGTGTGGGTGTTCAGCGATCCCGATCGGGTGCCCGGAGATCGGCGAATCGCGTCGGCCTATCTGGGATTGGTGCCGCTGACCGCGGAGCCGGTGCTGCCGCCCGACACCCGTTGGCATCCGGTATCGGACCTGCCGGCCATGTCGTTCGATCACGGCACTGTCGTCCGTCATGCGCGAAATCGACTGGTCGCCAAGCTTTCCTACACGAATATCGCGTTCGGCCTGGCGCCGGACACCTTCACGATGTCGACGCTTCGCGAGATCTACTGCGCGGCACTGGGATACGACGTGGACACCACCAACCTGCAGCGGGTGCTGACCCGCCGCAAGGTGATCACACCGACTGGGGCGACGGCCTCTCCCGGGCGCGCGGGCGGGCGGCCCGCCGCCGTCTACCGCTTCAGCGACTCCGTGATCCGGGTGACCGACGAATTCGCCGCGCTGCGGCCGCCGAGCTGATACCTGTCGAGAGCCCGGCCATGCGGCGGATCGATTCGATGTCTTCGGTGCCTCCCATGGGATCCACTGTGCCGTGGAGTGTTTCCGGCTGCGGCCCGGAGATCCGTTGTCGATGGTCAGTGGGGTGTGGTGGTCGGCCAGGCGACGTCGTCGACAGTCAGCCAGGAGGTGACGGCGACGGCGGTGGGGGTGATGCCGGAGAAGGCGACTATGTCGCGGTGGAGGTGGGATTGGTCGGCGTAGCCGGTTTCGGCGGCTACGCGGGCCGGGTCGGTGCCGGCGGCCAGGCGGTGCACGGCGTGGTCGAAGCGGACCAGGGTGGCGGCGCGTTTGGGGGGCAGGCCGAGTTGGGTCTGGAATCGGGACCACAGGCGTTTGCGGGTCCAGCCGAGTTCGTCGGCGAGGGCATCGATACGGACCAGTCCGTGACCGGATCGGATGCGGCGCCAGGCCCAGACCACCTCCGGGTCCGCCGACGGGGCAGCTGCGGCGCGGCGGGTGAGCAGCGCCTCGACCAAGGCGAAACGCGCATCCCACGAAGGGGTTTCGGCCAGGCATTCGCGGATCAGCGCGGACTCGTGGCCCCACAGGGCATCCAAAGGGACCAGGGCGTCGGACAATTCGGCGAGGGAGACGCCCAGGAGCGGGCCCGCGATCAGGGGAGACAGTCGCACCTGTACACATTCGACCTGCTCGCCGCGCACGTGGCGGGTGCCGGTCCCGAGCCCACCGACGAGGCTGCCCCGGCACTGGCAGGCGGCATCGCCGACCGTGACCGAGCCGGGACCGAACTCCAGCAGCAGCGTGATGTCGGGGTGCGGCAGCGCCAGCTGATCGACCGGGTTCACCCCGTGATCGCGGAATCCGGCCATGCGGACTCCGGGGATCCGGCTGGGCCGCGACGGGCAGACGACATCCCATACAGGTTCGGGCCCAGCGGTGCGCACGACTTCATGGTGGAGGCCGCGGAACATTTGTTCAAGCCGACAGGATGCAGCGACGGCGACAGTGAGTGCGTGAATTCCTCAGCTGCACTCCACGACCCTTCGCAAGCACACCGGGCCCGACACCTCGGCCATTCGCAAGCAGAGTGGGCCCACCATCCGCAGGAACAGCGGGACCACCGAAGCGCCCGGATGCACGGCCCGCGACGCCTGGTCGCCGCGGCTGTCACCGGGGCGCTACTCGTGCTGAGCTGCGCGACGGTGACGGCACCGCAAAGCGCCGCTGCCACAGGCGATTCGATGTTGAGCGTCGACGGCCAGGACATCCATGTCAGCCAGGACGGCCCCACCGACGATCCCGCGCTGGTATTGATCCACGGCCTCGGGGCGTCCGCCCACTGGTGGGATCAGGTGGTGCGATTGTTGCCCGGCTATCACATCATTCGCGTCGACCTGCTCGGCCACGGCGGATCCGCCAAACCCGCGGGGGACGATTATTCGATTCCGCAGCAGGGACATCGGGTCGCCGGTGTGCTGGACCAGCTCGGCATCCGGCACGCCCTCGTCGTCGGCCACTCCACCGGCGGGGCGGTCGCCACCTCGGTCGCCGAACAACGCCCCGATCTGGTGACCGGCCTGGCCTTGATCGACGCCGGTCCCGCCATGAGCGACGACACCTCCGAAAGCCCGGCGTCCCAACTGCTCACCACCCCCGGCGTCGGCGACCTGCTCTGGCAGGTTCGCACCGACGACCTCCTGCGTCAGGCCCTGCACAGCGCCTTCGCCACCGACACCTACCCCATTCCCCAGCAGTTCGTCGACGACCTGCGCGGCATGACCTACCACGCTCTCATCGCGACTGACACGGCCAGCACCGACTACATCACCCAGCGCACCCTCCCGGACCGCCTGACCGCTCTCGGCAAACCCCTGCTGGTGATCTTCGGCGACCAGGACCGCCGCTGGCGCCCGGGCACCTCTACTGCCGAATATCAGGCTGTCCCCGGCGCTACCGTGGTCACGATCCCCGACGTCGGCCACTCCCCGTTCGTCGAGAATCCACACACGACGGCGCAGACCCTGCTGTCCTTCACCAGTATTCACGCCTCGTGAGCACCCCGCACCAGCACTCGGGCCGAGGACCTGGCCCAAGCTCCGAGCGCGGGCCTATGGTGGTCACAGGGAAAGGAAGGTAGCTGAGGCGACGGAGGTAGTCGTGGCAACCGAGGACAGGAATCGCACTGCACACCGCACCCTGGTCGACCGGGTCCTGAACGGGACAGGCACCGCACCGAAAGAGCTGCGGGCCGATGCCTTCCACAATGCCGATCTACCGCCACCGTTGCGCGACCTCATCGACAAGGTCGCCACCCGACCCACGCAGATCACCGACGCGGACTTCGCCGCCGCCGAGGCCGCCGGCTACAGCCAGGATCAGCTCTTCGAGCTGGTGATCTGCGCGGCGGTCGGCCAATCGGCCCGCCTCTACGAGGCCGGTTCGGCCGCCCTCGCCGAGGCCACCGCCAAGGAGGCCCACTGATGCGCCCCGACATCCTCGACACCGGCTACCGCCCCACCACCAAACTGCTGTTCACGCTCATCCAGCTCTTCTCCCGCCAGCCCGTCCCCGATGCCGCGAAACTGGTCTTCTACCGCCCCGATTTCTACGGCAACGCGTCGAAAGCCTTCACCCACGAGGCAATGCGCGGCCCGTCGGCCTGGTCGGTGGCCGACCGCGAACTGATGGCCGCCTACGTCTCCACACTCAACGAATCCGCGTTCTGCATCGGCGCCCACACCGCCACCGCCGGCCTGGCCTACGCGGACGACACCCGCGTCCGAGCCGTCCTCTCGGACCTGGATTCGGCCCCGATCGAGGAACCTCTCCGCGCCACCCTCCACCTGCTCGGCACCCTCACCCGCGAGGGCACCGTGACCGCCGAGGACATGCGAAAAGCATTGTCCGCCGGCGTAACCCCACAACAGATCGAAGATGCCCTGGCGGTCTGCACCGCCTTCAACACAACCAACCGCCTCGCCGACGCCTTCGGCTTCGACCTCCTCACCCCCGCGGCCTTCGACGCCGGCGCCAAATACCTCCTGAAGCGCGGATACCGCTAGCCACGGGGCCGCCTGGACCGGCATCGTCGCCGACCGGTCCGGCTCGGTCACCGGGTCCAGCTTCCGGACCCGGATCATGATGGCGAAGGGCCATATCCCGCGAATGCGTGCGACATTCACCGATCTCGAGGCAGTCGAGCTGCCGCGCGCGCAGCAGTTCATTCGGGAACACGCGCCGGATGAGTTCGCGACGGCGATCGCGAAACGGTCCCCTGGGCCTCGCCACGGAACACGACGTGGGCGGCGCTACCACCGGTAGCGCCGCCCACGTCGATTCGATTCGGCCGCTTGCTCTTTCGAGCCGGGCCTAGTTCTTCCCGCCCGGAGCCTTCATGCCCGACTTGAAGCCGAGGCCACCCGGCTTGGCGGCCGGCGGCTTGGCCGCGCCCTTGCCCTCCGACGTGCCATTGCTCGCCGTCGCGGCCGGTTCGGCCGGTTCGGCCGGAGCGGCGGGCTCGGCGGCCGGAGCGGCCTCGGCCGGAGCCGAATCCGCCGGAGCCGCAGGCGCTTCCGGGGCGGCCGCGCCGGGAGCCTTCGGGCCGGGGCGCTTGAGGCCGGACTTCATGGCCAGGCCCTTGGCCGCGATGGACGGCTTGGCCTCGGCGGCCGGGGCCGGAGCCTTGGTGGCCGCCTCGGCGGGAGTCGCAGCCACGGAGGCGGATTCGGCGGCGGGAGCCTTCGCGCCCGGGGCCTTCAGGCCGCCCTTCATGGCCAGACCCTTGCCGCCGGGAGCCTTGAGCCCGCCCTTCATGGCCAGACCGC